>QOQA01000020.1 GCA_003331875.1 Cryomorphaceae bacterium
TATAAAAACATTAAAACACTGCTCATAGCTAGGTAATGAAATAGAGGTAAGGCATACTTCATAATTACCAGCACCAAGATTTCCTAAAGACCATTTGTTACCAAGAATAGATTCGGGGTTGTGATTAAAATCATTCGGACCCTTTTTAACATGAATTGTAAACTTAATTCCAGGGATATCGTCTTCAGCAATGAGGATACTCAGATTTCCATCGTCAGAGACTTCACAAGACTCATCAGTTGTTTGTAAACTAAAAGTATTTTGTGGAATTGGGTTTGGGTCACAAACATCTCCAATTCCATCATTGTCTAGGTCTGACTGATCTGGGTTTGCTGTTGAGGGACAGTTATCATTTTCATTAAATATACCATCATTGTCAAAGTCATCAGATAATACATCCAATGTAATGATTGCACTGAGTGATTGAGTTAAACTTTTTGCAGTGACTTCAAGATTGTAGGAGCCTGAGACTTCCTCGCTACCAACATCAATGGTTACAATCAAAGTACCATCCTCACTGATAGTTAATACATCACTTGTGTTATATGATTCTGTTGTTAGAGAAGGTAGGTTGATTACATCAAAAGTTACTTCTTCATTGAAACCACCATTTACTTCATAATTAATGTCAAAAGTATCGGAATTTCCTTGTCCAATTTTTAAAACTTTTGGATCTACATTGATTGATAAGGAAGGTTCGACAATAACTTCATCTTCTGTAAAAATTCCAGAATATATACCTAAACCATAAGTGGCTGCAAAAACTTTGTAATCATCCCTCATATCTAAATCTGTGATTCTAACATCACTCATACCTGCGTTAGCTCTTAACCAATTTGGGCTTTCAGAATCAAAATTTTTCGTGTACCAAACGCCTAATTCAGTTCCAATTATCACCTCGTTCAATGACAAAGGATTCTGTAAAATACATCTTACAGGAATATCAGGAAGATTTCCTTCTTTCTCAGTCCAAGATTGTCCACCATCTTCAGAGTAAAAAATATTCTCTACACCGTAATTATGCAACGTCACAAAAAGATGATTTTCATCTTTTCCAAATTCTACATCCGAAATGCTACCAAGAAATTGACTACCTGTTATGTTTGACCAATTTGCAGTTGAGTTATCATTTGCATCAGCACTATCCGCATTAGTGACCTTGAAGACGCTTCCCGCCTCGGTACCTACAAAAATTGTAGAACTATCAGTCGTGTGAGGAGAGACTTTTATGGCAGAAACATTCCCATCTAATGGACCTGTTAATATAATATTTGGCGCATTTGTATTTCGGTCAGCATCATTAAAATCATCCCAGCTGTGGTATGCAATAATTCTATTATTGTTACCTGATCTGTAGTTTGAGTACACAACACCACGATTTGAATCTAGGTCTTGAACAGTTATAAAGTCACCATTAGTACTGCTTTCAGAATTTAATCTGAATGTCCTTGCACTGTCACTATTAAGATTGACTGCTTCAACAGCACGATTATAAACATAATTTGTTATGTAATATTTATTATTAATGTTTTGAGAAAACATAGTGGCAGCTCCATCTCCACCTGAGACATCAATTGCGGTAGTATTTCTGTTTTCCCTATCAACTTGAAACATTGTTCCATTATCTTGAAGTCCGCCAACAAATACATCTTGATTTGCACCAGTTTGTGATATTATTTTGGTTCTGGTTGCATTGATACTTCTGTCAGTCCCTCTCTGATTAGTAGAGTGATTTTCGAACATGTTGGATGGTGCAACGGCAATAGTATAATATTGAGATGTGTGGTAATTATAATTTCTGGAGCTTAAGTTTGTTCCTTTATTATCGCTAAAAAATATTCCTCCATCATTTCCAAATAAAATTTTATTTGGGTCCACGCTTGAAATCGTTGAGCTATGTTGATCAGCATGAGCGAATTGCATTCCTGACATACCATACCAGTGGGAAATTTGCGTCCAAGGGTTACTTGAGCCAGATGTATTGCCGCCATTATCAGTTCTAAAAAGATCAATACCACCTACATATGCAATATTGGGATTTGTTGGGTCAGCTTTGATCATTAAATCGTAAAAGGATTGCCCCCTTGTAAAATCGTCATCACTAATACCATTATCTATATCAGATGGGAGCTCAATTCTAGAGACTGTTCCTTCAAAAGCATTGGGTGCTTTGAAGATGCCAACCGGAGGTGTGGACAGTCCGCCGTTTTCATTTTCTATTTGACCCAATACCCAGATAGTATTGTTAGATGCAATATCAATTTCGGTTCTTCGTCCTCCTCCAAGATCTTCAGAGTTAACTAATCCATCTTCGTTCGTGTCTTCAGTAATTTGAAATCTCTTTTCAAACGAAGTGACATCTTCATTTGCTACATATACAGCACCACCTCCTTGACCTCTCCATCTTGTCGTAGAAATCCATACTCTATCATCAACTGGGCTAATTTCGATATCAATTGGCTGAACTAAGATATTACTGTTTTCTGCATATATAGGAATTCTTTGCCAAGTCCACTCACCATTAGAATTTTCAGAACCTTTGAAAAATCCATAGTCACCATCACTACCAAATATTGTTCGAGATGCGTCTCTGTAGGATGAAGTTCCTGCAGCAACTAAAACTTCAGATTTACCTACTTGGTCGTTGAATCTAACAGCAACATCGTTGATATAAAATGTACCTGGCACAATTCTGTAACCCTGAATTTGAACACTGGATTTTTTTATTGATAAAGTCACATCACCAGAATTAATGAGCGACTTTAAATGATTCCCGTCAGACCTAGAGATGCTGATTGATGGTATATTAATCCAATCTAAATCATAGGTGATTGGGGGATCTGCATCTGGGCCAGGTGAGGTCATAGTTATTACACCATCTGTCCAGTCTGGAGAGCCATTGTCTTGATTAATTACAATTACAAGTTTGGCACCAGCTTGTGTAGCACGATAACTTTTATCAGAAAAATAACAATCCCCCCTGTCAACAACTACTATCTTATCCTTTAAATCAGCAGCATTTGACAAAGCAGTACAACCATTAATTGGATTACCAATTATTGCTTTAGCAACAATTGGTTCAGATGGAACTGGAGGTCCATAATCTGCACTACCATAATTGTATGTTCTGTTGCTAGCAGGGTCGCTAATTTCAACAACATCTGGCTGACTGATGAATGTTGATGGGTTGTCAGTATCACCTCCAAAAACTTTATTCCAGGTATCACCACCATCTTTTGATTGCCATAATCCATTTCCAAGGGCATCACCAGCAGTGTAAGACTCACCTGTACCAGCATAGAATATCTGGGTATCATTCGGGTCGTAAGCCAGCGATGAAACTGCTATATTTTGCGGTAAGTTTTTTGTAACCAATGTCCACTCAGAATCAGGATTAGAAATATTGGTATTTTTAAAAATACCACCACTTACTCCACCTGCAAATACTGTTTCATTACTAGGGTCGTTTGGGTCAAACATAATACCCTTGGTTCGTCCTCCTACATTAACCGGACCTCTTTGGATCCATTGCATTTCTTCATTTTCACCTGGAACCGCCCCCGATCTTGAACTTATTCTGTTATTTTGATTCTCAAGTTGTTTCCTTAGTTGAAATAACTTTTCAGGTTCTGCTCTTCCTGTCAGTGGGTTCATTGAGAGTTCAAGCATTTTTTCGTAGTAGGGATTTGGAGGTAACTCTAGTCCTTTTCTTATTTTTTTATCTAAATTATTAGTTTCACTCAGGGATGATTTTTCTAAATTTTCTTTATGAATGGCTCTTTTTTCATGATTGGATACATTAAAATGATCCACCAAAACAAATAGTAAAAAAAGAGTTAGAATACTAAAAATTGCTTTGTTTGTTTTCAAGACTTTAAATTTAAATTAAAATAAGTGTTTAACCTACTAATTGATTTGCAAAATCAATGCCAAAAATAATTACAAAATCAATGCCAAACTAAACGGAAACTTTCCCTTTGATGTGTGGGTGTGGATTGTAGTTTAAAATTTCAAAATCTTCAAACCTGAAGTCAAATATACTGTTCACTCTACGTTTAATATTTAGTGTGGGTAATTTTCTTGGAGATCTGGCTAGTTGTAATTTAATTTGTTCAGTGTGATTATTGTAAATATGAGCATCTCCAAATGTGTGAACAAAATCTCCAACATCTAGTTTACAAACATGCGCAATCATGTGTGTAAAAAGTGCATAAGATGCAATGTTGAATGGTACACCAAGAAAGATATCAGCACTTCTTTGGTAGAGTTGACAAGACAGTTTTTTATTGGATACATAAAATTGAAAAAAGGCATGACAAGGAGGTAATGCTGCCTTTCCGTTTGAAATATTTTCACTAAAGCCTTTATTTGTATCAGGAAGTACACATGGATTCCAGGCTGAAACTAACATCCTCCTACTATCAGGATTATTTTTAATCAGTTGAATTAAATTTGAGATTTGATCAATTTTTTCATTGTTCCAGTTTCTCCACTGTGAACCATAGACTGGACCTAAATTCCCATTTTTGTCTGCCCATGCATCCCAAATCTTTACACCATTTTCTTTTAAATATTTGATGTTAGTTTCTCCATTTATGAACCATAAAAGCTCATAGATTATAGATTTGATGTGTAGTTTTTTAGTAGTAACAAGGGGAAAACCCTCTTTTAAATTAAAACGCATTTGATAACCAAATACACTCTTAGTTCCTGTTCCAGTTCTATCTCCTTTATCATCACCTTTTTCAACAACATATTTTATGAGATCTAAATACTGTTTCACATTATTAAAATTATGAAATGTGTAACAAGAAAAATTAAAAAAAATAAAAAGATATTAACCAATTAGCATACCTGCAATAGTCGCTGATAGCAGTGAGGCAAGAGCACCTCCTATTAAAGCTTTTATACCAAACTCCGAAAGTGTTTTTCTTTGGTTTGGAGCCAATGATCCAATACCCCCAATTTGAATACCAATTGATGAAAAATTTGCAAAACCACATAACATGTAAGTGGCCATGATAACAGACTTTTGATATTTTAATGTTACAAGGTTTGAACTACTTTGAAAGTCTGCAAGTTGCATATAAGCTATAAATTCATTGATTGAAAGTTTTATACCTAAAAGTTGTCCCATTGGCATAATATCATCAGTCGCAATTCCTATTAGCCACATGAGAGGAGCAAATACAAATCCCATTATCGCCTCTAAGGACAATGAGTCATAAATGGTATTTTCCCTTAATAATAGATTAATTCCTGTTATCTCCCCAAAACTCAAAAACAAGTAATTAACCAGCGCAATAAAAGCAATGAAGACTAAAACCATTGCACCTATATTTACAGCGAGCTTAACACCCTCAATAGTTCCATTTGAAATTGCATCTAGAACGTTAGATCCAGCATTATAGTTGGACATTTTGACATCACTTTCAATTTTTTCAGTTTGTGGATATAAAATTTTTGAAATTAAAATTGCTCCTGGAGCCGCCATTACAGACGCTGTTAATAAATGCTTGGCAAATTCAACCTGTTTAACAGGGTCATCACCCCCTAAGAAAGCAATGTATGCAGCTAAAACACCACCAGCTACAGTGGCCATTCCACCAACCATAACCAATAAAATTTCAGATTTATTCATATTTGGAAGATATGCTTTGATCATTAATGGAGCCTCCGTCTGTCCAAGGAAAATATTTCCGATAACGGATAAACTTTCTGATCCTGATATTTTTAAAAATCTTGTGTAAAGCTTTGCGAAGAATTTTACTACAATTTGAATTACATTTAAATAAAAAAGAATTGAGGTAATTGCTGAAAAAAATATGACAGTAGGTAAAATTTCAAAAGCCCAAATATAACTTGTTGAATTAGGCTTTAATAAATCTCCAAAAACAAACAATGTACCTTCTCTTGTAAAATCAATTAGCTTGACAAAAGCAAAGCCTGCACCCTCAAATAACTTTTGAACAAAACCTACTTTCAGAATTAAAATAGCAAGAAAAATCTGTGAAAATAATGCGATAAAAACAGTTTTCCAGTTAATTTTTTTCTTGTTATTACTAAAAAAGTAAGAAATCAAAAGTATGGTGACTAGCCCTAATAATCCTCTTGTGAAGCTATCGAACGAAAAACCAGCATTAGGTATATTTTGATCAATTAATAATAAAAAATTTAACATAAATTACTTCCTTGTATTTATTTCATCTCTCAATCTTGCTGCTAGTTCATAATTTTCAGATTCAATTGCATTTTCAATTTTCTTATTAAGTTGTTTTTTACTATATTTTTTAAAATCATCGTGAAGATCATTTTTAATATTTTTTTTGGAAACTTCTTTTTTCAAAATTATTCCAGCCTTTTCTAAAATTTTATCATAAGTATAGATAGGAGAGTCAAACCTTAATGCTAGTGCAATTGCATCTGAAGTTCTTGCATCTAAAATCTCTTCAATACTGTCTCTTTCGCATATAATACTTGAATAAAAAATACCATCAAGTAGTTTGTGAATAATGACTTGTTTGATTTTAATTTCAAAATTTTTTGCAAATTTTTTAAATAAATCATGAGTTAAAGGTCTTGGTGGTTCAATATTTTTTTCCAATGCAATCGCGATTGATTGGGCCTCGAAACCACCAATGACTATTGGCAGCTTTCTCTCACCATCATTTTCCTCTAAAATAAGTGCGTATGCACCGTTTTGTGATTGACTGTAGGATATTCTATTTACCTTTAACTCAACTAAGCTCATAGATCATTAAAATGATTACAGAAAGTTAATTATTTTCAGCTTGGAAAGCCTTAAGTTTTTCATTTAATTTTGGGACAACTTCAAACGCATCACCAACGATACCATAATCAGCAACTTTAAAGAATGGTGCCTCGGGATCTGTATTAATTACAACTTTAACTTTAGAGGAACTGACACCTGCTAAATGTTGAATTGCACCAGAAATTCCTATTGCAATATAAAGATTGGTCGAAACAGGTTTTCCAGTTTGTCCAACATGCTCACTATGGGGTCTCCATCCTAAATCAGAAACAGGTTTAGAGCATGCAGTTGCAGCTTTAAGTGTATTTGCGAGATCCTCAATAATATTCCAATTTTCGGGACCTTTCATACCCCTTCCCGCAGAGACAACTATATCTGCATCTTCAATACTAACAGAGCCACTCGAAAGTTCAACTGATTCACAAACAATTCGAGATTCAATGAAATCATTTTCGATACTCTCAATAATTGGTTCTGATTTATTTTTATTTACACCAAAAGAATTTTTAGAAATGCTTAAAATTTTGATATCAGAATTTACTTTGATATCACAAAAAGCTTTGTTAGAAAAGGTACTTCTTTTAACAATAAACGGGGTTGTAGAAGATGGTATAGAAACAACATTAGAAATAAAAGCAGCATTGATTTTAACAGATAGGAGTGAGCCTAAATATTTACAATTGACACTATCAGATATTATAATATTTTTAGCACCAGTACTTTTTGAAACATTAGAAATTAACTCAGCATAATTTTGAGCGTTAAATAAATTTAATTTAGTTTGATTAATTGATAATATTTTATCAGGGCCAAAGTCTTGGAGAGTTGAAATATTTGTACAGTTAATGACAAGCGCAATTAACTCAAGCGAGAGTTTTTTTGATAACTCTTTGGCATATGAAAGCAACTCAAATGAACTTTTTTTTATTTGATTTTCGTTGGATTCTATGTATACTAGAATACTCATACTAAATTACTTTTGCTTCATTGTGTAAAAGATCAATTAGTTCATCCAAATTATCAGGTGATAATAATTTGATTTCTTTGTGATTGACGGGCTTAGAAAAATTGATAGTATTTGTTTTAGTTTCTGTTGTGTTGTCTTCAATAACTTCATAAGGCTTTGAACGAGCCTGCATTATTCCTCTCATATTTGGGATCTTTAAATCTGATTCTTCAACAAGACCTTTTTGAGCTCCAATTACCAATGGAAGTTTGCATGACAAGGTTTCGATCCCACCCTCAATTTCTCTTTTTATTTTTGCTGAATTTTCATTTACTTCAAGATTAACACAATTTGTTACATAATTAAAATTTAAAATTTCAGCAATGATTCCTGGAACCATTCCTCCGTTATAGTCAATGGATTCTCTTCCGGCTATAACTAAATCATAACTGTATTTTGATATATGATTAGATAATAATTTTGCAACTTGATAGCTATCAGTTGGTTCTTGATTAATTCTATATCCTTTATCTGCGCCAATAGCTAAAGCTTTTCGTAAAATTTGATCAGTGTTTTCTAATCCAACTGAGATAACATCAATTTCTGCACCATCATTTTCTTTAAACCATACTGCTCTAGTTAGCCCAAACTCATCGTTAGGATTAATAACATATTGAACTTGACTGCTGTCAAATTCTGTATTATTTTTCGTAAAATTTATTTTAGAAGTTGTTTCTGGAACACAACTTATACAAACCAAAATCTTCATTTATATTCTTACCACAAAGATAATTAAAATCAATTTACTATGCACGCACAGTATTTGAAAATTTTTAAAATAAATATTCATATTTTTGTTTAGAAATGAGAGAAATTCAATTTAGAGAAGCCATTTGTGAAGCAATGTCTGAAGAAATGAGAAGAGACGAATCCATTTACCTTATGGGTGAAGAAGTAGCTGAGTACAATGGTGCATACAAAGCATCAAAGGGAATGTTAGATGAGTTTGGAGAATTAAGAGTAATAGATACTCCAATTAGTGAATTGGGTTTTGCTGGAATAGGAGTTGGATCAACTATGACCGGGAATAGACCAATAATTGAATTTATGACATTCAATTTTTCATTGGTAGGCATAGATCAAATAATAAATAATGCTGCAAAAATTAGACAAATGTCTGGTGGTCAGTTTCCTTGTCCTATTGTTTTTCGTGGACCAACTGGCTCTGCGGGACAACTTGCAGCAACACATTCACAGGCATTTGACAATTGGTTTGCTAACTGTCCTGGTTTGAAGGTTATTGTTCCATCCAACCCTTATGATGCAAAGGGCTTATTGAAGTCAGCAATTAGAGATAATGACCCCATCATTTTTATGGAGTCTGAACAAATGTATGGTGACAAAGGAAAAGTTCCAGAGGAAGAATATTTAATACCGATTGGTGAGGCAGAAGTAAAAAAAGAAGGTAATGATGTTACAATTGTTTCTTTTGGAAAAATTATTAAAGAAGTATATAAAGCTTCTGAAAAATTGAAGGAAAAAAATATTGACTTAGAAATAATTGACCTTAGAACTATCCGCCCTCTTGATATAGATACAATCATAAAATCGGTCAAAAAAACAAACAGACTGGTAATAGTTGAAGAAGCCTGGCCATTTGGAAATGTTTCAACAGAAATATCTCATCAAATTCAAAATAAGTGTTTTGATTATTTGGATGCTCCCATTGAAAAATTAAATACAGCTGACACTCCAGCACCCTATTCGCCTGTTCTACTCGCCGAGTGGCTTCCAAACCAAAATGACGTAATTAAGTCTGTCCAGAAAGTACTATATCAAAAATAAATTCTATTTTTGAGCCCTAAATTTTAATAAGATGAACTTCAATCCAGTTTTTGTCCCAATCGCTTTGTCTATAATAGGTTTAATATTTATGTTTTTTAAAGCCAGATGGGTAAAAAAACAAGATCCTGGTAATGAAAAAATGATTACAATTAGTGCTGCTATAAAAAAAGGGGCACTAGCTTTTCTTAATGCTGAATATAGATTATTGTTTGTTTTTGTAATTGTTGCTTCAATCGCCTTGTTCGTTATTTCAATTTTAGTTGAAACCACTAGTTGGATGATAATACCAGCATTTGTTGTTGGTGCTGTTTTTTCAGGCTTAGCTGGAAATATTGGAATGAGAATAGCAACAGATGCCAATAGCAGAACAACTCAGGCAGCAAGGTCGAGTTTACCAAAAGCTCTGGATATTGCATTTGGAGGTGGTACTGTTATGGGGCTGGGCGTTGCTGGTTTAGCTGTATTGGGTCTCAGTTTATTTTTTATGTTTTTTATGAATCAATTTATCTCTGGGGATAGCGATAATTTTTATTTGGACATGACAGTAGTCTTAGAGGCTTTAGCTGGTTTTTCACTAGGTGCTGAGTCAATCGCATTATTTGCAAGAGTTGGTGGTGGTATATACACAAAAGCTGCTGATGTTGGTGCTGATTTAGTTGGAAAAGTTGAGGCAGGAATACCTGAAGATGACCCAAGAAACCCGGCTACAATTGCTGACAATGTGGGAGATAACGTTGGTGATGTTGCTGGAATGGGTGCTGATTTGTTTGGAAGTTATGTTGCAACTGTTTTGGCGTCTATGGTTTTGGGAAATTACATTATAAAGGATATGAGTGACTATGCACAACAACAATTTGATGACCCTTTTGGGGGTATTGGACCAATTCTTCTGCCTCTATTTATTTCAGGAGTTGGAATTATCGCTTCAATAGTTGGAACATTAGTTATTAAAATAAAAAATAATGATGCCAAAGAAGCTCAAGTTCAGAGCTCATTGAATTTAGGAAACTTGATATCGATATTAATAACTCTTGCCTCATGTTGGTTCTTAATAGATTTACTACTTCCTGAAACTATTAACGGTATGAAGTTTTTTGGGGAGGGCACAAAAGACATACCAAGTAGAAATATTTTTTACTCAACAATTGTTGGTTTAGCTGTTGGTTATTTAATATCCGCTTTTACTGAATACTATACAGCCCTTGGAAAGAAGCCTGTTTTAAACATTGTCCAAAATTCATCAACCGGTGCTGCTACAAATATAATTGCTGGTCTTGCAACAGGGATGAAATCAACATTTTCATCTGTCATCTTGTTTGCAGTTGCAATTTGGGGTGCTTATGAACTTGGTGGTTTTTATGGTGTTGCAATTTCTGCATCAGCAATGATGGCAACAACTGCTATGCAATTGGCAATTGATGCATTTGGTCCAATTTCTGACAACGCTGGTGGTATTGCTGAAATGAGCGAGCTTCCAAAAGAAGTTAGGGAAAGAACAGATATATTAGACTCTGTTGGTAACACAACTGCTGCTACAGGAAAGGGATTTGCAATTGCCTCTGCTGCACTTACTGCTCTGGCTCTTTTTGCAGCCTACGTCACATTCACTGGTATTGATGGAATCAATATTTTTAAAGCTGACGTACTTGCGGCACTTTTTATTGGAGGAATGATTCCAGTTATTTTTTCTGCCTTAGCAATGGAATCTGTAGGTAAAGCTGCAATGAAAATGGTTCAAGAGGTCAGAAGACAGTTTAAAGAAATACCTGGTATTCTTGAAGGAAAATCTAAGCCTGATTATGAAAAATGTGTTGAAATATCCACTAATGCAGCTCTTAGGGAAATGCTTTTACCGGGTGTTTTAACAATTGTTACCCCTGTTATAATTGGGTTTTTAATGGGTCCTGAGTCTCTTGGAAGTTATATGGCAGGTGTTGCTGTTTCAGGAGTTTTATGGGCTATTTTTCAAAATAATGCCGGTGGCGCATGGGATAATGCAAAAAAGTCTTTTGAAGCTGGAGTTGAAATAAATGGTAAAATTGAAAAAAAGGGTTCAGATGCTCACAAAGCTGCAGTTACTGGTGATACTGTTGGAGATCCTTTTAAAGATACCTCTGGTCCTTCCATGAATATACTTATTAAACTTACATGTCTAGTAGGTCTTGTAATTGCTCCAATACTGGGTGAACACGGCTATGAACAGTCAGTTTTTAATGATTTCGAAAACATTAATAAAACTGTTGTTCTTGATGTTAATGAAGAAAAACCTAGTGAGAGCATGCTAACAATCACAACTAAAACTAATGTAAATGGTGTCTTCATTGAGGATATTGAAAAATGTTATGGCTCAAAAGCCGATCTACTTGTTAGAATTGCACAGATAAGTGAAGAAAATTAAGTTTTAATTTTAACTTTTTATTTTTACATCAATCATTGAGATAATTGATTCAAAATCAGCTTTATTTTCTACAAAATCTATATCGTCAACCTCAATGACAAGTAAATTACTACTGTCATATTTTTCAATCCAAGCTTCGTATCTTTCATTTAACCTACTTAAGTATTCAATGCTAATGGAGTTTTCATAATCCCTCCCTCTTTTGTGAATTTGATCTACAAGATTTGGAATACCGCTTCTCAAATAAATTAATAAATCTGGATTTTTTATGTAGGTTTTAAGTGTTTTGAATATTGAGTCGTAGTTTTTGAAATCTCGATTGGTCATTAGACCCATTGACAATAAATTTGGAGCAAAAATATTAGCATCTTCATAAATAGTTCTGTCTTGAATTGTATCTTTTTCATTATTAGCACAATCAATCATTTGATTGAACCTGCTATTCAGAAAGTAAATCTGTAGGTTGAACGACCATCTCTCCATTCTTTCGTAAAAGTCATCCAAGTATGGATTTTTAACAACATCTTCATAGTAGGGTTCCCAGCCATAATGCTTTGAAAGCATCTTAGTTAAGGTTGTTTTTCCAGCACCAATATTTCCTGCTATAGCTAAATGCATGGTTTTTGATTATTAATAAATGTAAAATATAAAATTGAAAAATTTTTAAACTTTTTAAATTTTTTTCAGTCAAACAACTAATACCAAAAAATATGAAAAATTTCCTGTCTATAACGCTGCTAATTCCAATTCTGTGTTTTTCACAAGATTTTCAAGGAAAAGCATACTACATGTCAAAAATTTCTGTTGATAAATCTTGGATGGATAACCCTAGATTTGCATCTAGAAAAGGTTATATGAATGATATGATTAAGAGAAATACCGAAAAAGATTATTTATTGGAATTCAATTCTACAGAGTCTACATACAAAGAAATTGAAAAATTAGAAACTGAAGGTCAAGGTTTTAATTGGATGGCTAACTATGTGGGTGAAAATATTGGAAAAATTTATAAAAATGCACAAGATAAAATTTCCATAAATGAAACAGAAATGATGGGTAAGTTCTTTTTGGTTACTGAAGATCTTGAAAATACTAAATGGAAAATGTCAGGTGAATCAAAAAATATTGGACAGTATACTTGCTATAAAGCAACATACACAAAAAAAGTAGAGGAAAAAGTATTCACATTTGGAAGTTGGAATCAAAATAATCAAACCAATCAAAATAAAAAACCAAAAAAAATGAGAGATGTTGAAGTTGTTGCTTGGTTTACACCTGATATACCTGTTTCAAGCGGACCCTCTTGGTATCAAGGTTTGCCGGGACTTATTTTGGAGGTTAGTGATGATAAAACAACAATCCTTTGTACTAAAATTGTGATGAATCCAAAAGAAAAAACAAAGATAAAGAGACCAAAAAAAGGCAAAACAATCTCAAATCAAGACTTTGTTATGCTACAAGACGAAAAAAGAGCTGAAGCTGTCGAAATGTGGAGACAATCAAGACAGAAAAGACAATCATCAACAGCTAGACTTCGTTAAATGAAATACATACTACTTTTATTATTTCCATATTTAATTTTTTCTCAAGTTAACATTAGCGGAGAGATTACTGATCAGACGGGTTATCCTATAATGGGAGCTAACATTATAGCTGTGAATAATGAAACTCAAATTTTGGATGGCTTTGGCATTTCAAACGATAACGGTTACTTCAGTTTAAATCTAAAAAAAGAAACGGAATTTAATATCAAAATCACATTCATTGGGTATAAACCAATTGAACTTAATATTTCACTTAGTGATGATTTAGTTAAAGATTTTGTTTTAGAAGAACAAGCCGAGGCACTTGATGAGGTTGAATTGGTTTATGAAATGCCTGTTGAAATTAAAGGAGACACTATTGTATACAGCGCAGATGCTTTTAATACTGGAACCGAAAAAAAACTCTCAGATGTCTTAGCTAACATGCCAGGTATTGAGGTTAATGAAGACGGAAGAATTGAAGTTGAAGGCCAAGAGGTCAGAAAAATTCAAATAGAGGGTAAAGATTTTTTTGATGGTGATACAAAGCTAGCTGCTCAAAACTTGCCAGCTAAGGCAGTAGGGAAAGTTGAAGTATTAAGAAATTTTACTGAAGTAGGTCAATTAAGAAACGTTCAAAATAATGAAGATAATTTCGCTATTAATATTAGACTTAAAGATGGAAAGGATAAATTTTGGTTTGGAGAAATTTTAGCTGGAACTGGTCCAGACGATATTCATATAATTGCTCCAAAAATATTTTATTATGATAAAAAATTCAATTTTAGTTTACTTGGAAACTCAAATGATGTTGGTTCCCCAGCTTTAAGTAGAAGAGATTTTTACAGATTTTCAGGTGGTTTTAATAATTTGAATTCACGAGCTGGAACATCAATAAATATAAGTTCAGATTTAGCTGGTATTGGAAGCTTACAAAATAATAGAGCCAAGTTGATTGAGTCAGAATTTGGAGCTGCTAACTTCTCTTTCAATAATGATAGGGGGCTTGAAATATCTGGATTTAGTGTTTTTACAACAGTTACAAATGATATAGAAGAACAAATTTCCAGAACTTATAATGCAACCGAAATCACAGAAAACACTAGTGAATTCTCTCTTCAGAAAAGCACACTAGAGCTTTATAAGTTTAGTCTTGAATATGAGCCAAGTGAAATTTTTCAGCTAGAGTATAATGTATTGTTTAATAGCTCAGATCAAACCGAGATTAACGATTTGACTTCTATATATGGTAGGCTAAATAATCGAGTTGAGGAAAACCTTGATTTAACAAGAAGACAAACCCCTAATGCACTTAACCAAGAACTAAAAGTTTATTATACTTTAAATGAGGATCATATTTTTTCTTTTGAAGCTCAGCACTTGGACCAAACTGAAGATCCTATTGTTAGAGCTGTAAGAGATAGTAATCCTTTTTTAAATCTAATTCCTTTTGAGTCAAATGTAGATAGATTTGATATTAGTCAGTATAGGGTTATAGAAACTCAAAAACTAGAGGCTAAGCTAGACTATTTTTATTTAATTAATGATCAATCAAATGTTAATCTAAGTTTAGGTTTTACAAATGTTGACCAAAGTTACATATCAAATTTCAATCAGATTTTAAATGATGGAAGTATTAAGTATTTTGATGATGAACAATTTAATAATGATGTTGATTTTAGTTTCAAGGACCTATATTTTGCTTTAAATTATAGAATTAGGACAGGAATATTTACTATTGATCCTGGCTTAACTATCCATTTTTATGATAATTATAACAATCAGTTAGGCCAATTTTATGAAAATGATATTTCCGATGTTAGACCAAACCTAAGGATAAATATGCAATTCAAAAAGAACGAGAACTTAAGATTTACTTACAGAAAAAATACACAGTTTACTGATGTAAATAATATTTCTGAGGGTTATGTTTTTAATAATTATAACAGCATATTTAGAGGAAATAGTCAGTTGGAAGCGGCAATCGTAAATTCATATAATTTGAATTATAGAAGTATTAATCAATTTACTTTTACAAATATCTTCTCCAATATATCATACTCTAAAAGAGAAAACTCTATTCAATCTCGAGCTGCTATTGAAGGTATTAACTCGGTTAGAACAGCGGACAATTCAATATTTCCAAGGGAGACTTATTCTGCACGAGCAAGAATAGACAAGAGGTTTAAAAATGTTAAACTGAATTTGAGTGCTAACATAAGATACAGTGAGTTTTCCAATATAATTAATGATGTTGTTAATAATGCAGAAAGTTTTAATCAAGATTACGAAGCAAGTTTAGAAACAAACTTCAGAGACAAACCAAACTTCGAGATTGGATTAAAATATAATCTTAACAATTACAAAAATGCTAATATTGAAAATAAATTTATAAGAGAAACACCATTTATAAGAACCGATGCTTATTTTGGAAAAGGATTCGTTTTTACTGCTGAGTACAGTTATAATAAGTATAAAAATCAAGACCAAGTATTAAACTATTTTAGGTTTCTTGATGCAGATATTTCTTATAACAAGGAAGGCTCAAAATGGGAGTATTCAGTTGGTATCTCTAACTTGTTAAATGATACATCTACTAATAGAGATTCATTTAACCAGTTTTTCACACAAACCAGAAGCTATATCATCCAGCCAAGATATATACTTTTTAAGTTGAAATATGATTTGACACTCTTTGGGGGAAAAGAGAAAAAGAATGATGAAAATCAGAACAGGAACAAGAGAGGTAATTCTGGAGGTGGACGACTTAAGTAACAATATTTTAGTTAATTAATTTTGAGATAACTAAATACTGTATTACATTTGGAAACATGTTAAAATATTTTTACAATAAAAACTCATTTTATTTCTTTTACTACGAGCATAAGAATAGGATTTTTTGTTAGTAAATCTTAAAATTTAAACAAGAAGTCCTGGTAATCAGGACTTTTTTTTTTGATTATGTTAGTATCAATACAAGGTATCAAAGGCTCATATCATCACGATGTCGCTTGCGCATTATATGGTGAAGAAGTCAGTATTTTAGAATGTTTGTCATTTGATAAAATGGCAGAAAGCATATTTAAGTCCGAAGCTCAGGTAGGGATCATGGCAATAGAAAACTCAATTGCAGGCTCAATAATACCAAACTATACAATAATTGATAAGCTCAATTTAAAAATAATTGGGGAGTATTACATAAATATTAACCACAACCTATTGGCCTATGAAGGAGTAAAAATATCTAACATTGAAAAAATATCATCTCACCCAATGGCACTGTTGCAGTGTAAGGATTACCTAAAAAAAACTAATAAAATCATAATTGAGGATGTCGATACAGCTCATGTAGCAAAATTGATCTCAGAAAAAAAATTAAAGAATGTAGCCGCAATTGCAAGTATAAGTGCATCTAAGATTTATGGTCTAGATATATTGGAAAGAAATATTCAGTCTGTTGACTACAATCAAACACGTTTTGTGATAATATCAAAAAAAGTTGACCAAAAAATTAAAAAAAAAGCTAATAAGGCATCTATTAAATTTGTTTTAAGTCATAGAAATGGAAGCCTCGCAAAAGTTTTAAATATAATTTCAGATTATGATATAAATCTTACTAAAATCCAAAGTGTTCCAATTATTGAATCACCTTGGAAGTACTCCTTTTTTTCTGATTTAACTTTTCCAAGTTTAAAGAACTATAAAAAATGTTTCAGTGACCTATTATCTGTTTCAGAAGAACTTAAAGAATTTGGTTTATATAATAATTTTAAAAAATGATTCAGCCTGCAGAAAGATTAAATGATATTAAAGAATACTATTTTTCAACAAAGTTGAGAGAAATAAATGAACTTAATAAAAAAGGTAAGAATATTATTAATATGGGAATTGGTAATCCAGATATGCATCCACCTGAAACTGTAAATAATGCATTGAAAATGGCAATCAGAGAAGAGGGTTCGCATAAGTACCAACCATACAAGGGTATTACTGAACTAAGAGTCAGTATAGCAGGTTTTTATAAAAAAAAATATAATATAATTTTAAATCCTAATGAAAACATTTTGCCTTTAATTGGTTCTAAAGAAGGAATTATGCATATTTCACTTGCATTTCTTAATAAAGGTGATAAAGTTTTAATTCCAGATCCAGGTTACCCCAGTTATAAATCAATTACAGAATTAGTTGGTGCAGAACCTATATCTTATCCTCTACTTGAAAAAAATAATTGGATGCCAGATTTACATTCACTCAAAAAACTCATTTCTAAGGATACAAAATTGATGTGGATTAACTATCCAAATATGCCGACTGGTAAAAATGCCAATATTAATTTATTTAAAAAAATATATGATTTCGCTATTTCTAATAACATACTTATAATTAATGATAACCCTTACAGCTTTATTTTAAATGATAACCCACTTAGTTTTTTATCTGTTGATAGCAGTTTTGAATATTGTTTAGAACTGAATTCTTTAAGTAAATCCCATAATATGGCAGGGTGGCGAGTTGGTATGGTCAATGGCTCAAAAAATAATATTGATACCATTTTAAAAGTTAAATCCAATATTGATTCTGGAATGTATTATGGTATTCAAAAAGGTGCGATTCAGGCATTAACTATTGATAATTCGTGGTATGAGTTTACAAATCAAACTTATAGTCAAAGAAGAGAAATTGTTTATCATATTTGTGAAAAATTAAATTTGACTTACAACAAAAATTCAACAGGAATGTTTGTTTGGGCAAAAATTAAAGATTCAAAAACTTCATCAATAGATTTTGTTAATAACTTGTTGTACACGAAAGATATTTTCATTACGCCTGGTTCAATATTCGGACTTAATGGTGAAGGCTATGTTAGATTATCACTGTGTTTGAGCCATGACAAATTAAAAGAAGCTTTAAGGAAATTATGATGAAAATTGGTATAATTGGTATTGGTTTAATGGGGGGGTCTTTTGCCCTTGATTTTCGGTCCAAAAATAAAAACTCAAAAATTTATGGTTTTGACACGAATAAAAAAAGTTTAGATTATTCTATTGAAAATAAAATAGTAGATGAGTTATTGAGTGAGAAAAATTGTAGAGACCTAGATTTTTTGATTATTTCAGTACCTGTCCATAATATTCCAAGTACGTTAAAGAAATACCTAAAGTTTGTTTCAAAAAATACATTATTAGTTGATTTGGGATCAACGAAGAAAAGTATTTGTGATGCTTTGAAAAATCATCCAAAAAGAGATCAATTTTTAGCTACACATCCAATTGCTGGTACAGAAAATAGTGGCCCCAGATCTGTTGTCTCTGGACTTTATATTAATTCAATTAATATAATATGTGAATCAGATAAAACTCGTTCGGACCTATTAGAAAAGGCAATAAAACTGTTTAAATGTTTTAAAATGAAAATTATTAAAATGGATCCATCAGATCATGATAGAAACATTGCATATTTATCTCATTTGTCACATATTTCCTCATTTATGTTAGCCAAAACTGTACTTGAAAAAAAAATATTGAATAAAAATATTTTTGATCTTGCAGGCAGTGGTTTTGAATCAACTGTAAGACTGGCTAAAAGTTCACCAGAGACATGGTCTTCAATTTTTAATGATAATAAATCAAATATTACGGAAGCATTAGATGAATATATTAATAACTTAAAAGACATAAAGAAATTGATTGAAAATAACCAAAAAGACATCTTATATGATGACTTAAATAAAATAAATCGAATAAGAGAAATTTTGTCAGGAATTAAAATAAATTAAAATGAATAATAATAAGAAACTTAGGAATTGGTTAGATGATTTTAAGCTTGATCACCCATTGGTAATTGCTGGACCGTGTAGTGCAGAGACAGAATCCCAGGTATTGGGAATTGCTCATGAACTTAAAAATAGCGATGTTTCAATTTTTAGAGCTGGTATATGGAAGCCCAGAACACGACCTGGAAATTTTGAGGGTGTTGGATCAATAGGCCTAAAATGGCTTCAAAAGGTGAAAAAGGAAACAGGTCTTTTAGTAACAACTGAAGTTGCTAATGCAAATCATGTTAAAATTGCTCTTGATCATGATGTCGATGTCTTGTGGATTGGAGCTAGATCAACTGTGAGTCCATTTATAGTCCAAGAAATTGCTGATGCGTTAGAGAATACAGATAAAATTGTTCTTTTGAAGAATCCCGTGAACCCTGATCTATCCTTATGGTATGGTGGAATTGAAAGGTTATATACTGCAAACATCAAAAAATTAGGTGTTATACACCGTGGATTTTCTACATATGCTAAGACAAAATTTAGAAATAATCCTGAATGGCAAATTCCAATTGAATTACAGAACAAGTTTCCTGATTTACCCTTGATATGTGACCCCTCTCATATATGTGGAAGGAGAGATACTATCAAAGAAACTTCACAAAAAGCACTGGATTTAAACTTTGACGGTTTAATGATTGAAACTCACAATGATCCAGATAATGCTTGGAGTGATGCTGCACAGCAAATTACTCCAAAAAAGTTAATAAACCTGATGAAAGATTTGGTAATTAGAAAGGAATCTTTAGAAGAAAGAAGTTTCATTAATGAATTAGAAAATCTTAGAATTAAAATCGATAATGCAGATTCACAAATTTTAGATATACTTGGAAATAGAATGAAAGTCTCAAATGAAATTGGTAAAATCAAGAAAAAACAAAATGTTGCGATTTTACAATCTGCTAGATGGAATGATATTTTAGAAAAAATGATTTTGGATGGTAAAGAAAAGGGATTAAGTGAGGATTTTATTTTAAAAATATTTAAAGCTATTCATCAGGAATCAATAAACCACCAAGAAAAAATTCTAAAAGATTAATGCAAGGTTTAGTTTACAAGTCAACAGGGAGTTGGTATATTGTAAAAGATCAACAAAATAATTTTATTGAATGTAAACTGGCTGGAAAACTCAGAAACTCTGATTTAAAGTCAACAAATCCTGTGTGTACTGGTGATCATGTAACTGTTAAAATTGATAATAAGAAAACACCAGTTATTGAATCTGTCAATGATAGAAAAAACTACATAATAAGGAAATCAGTTAAACTCTCAAAACAATATCAAATAATAGCTTCTAATATTGATTTATGCTTTTTGATAATAACTGTTTCAAGACCAGAAACATCTAGAATGTTTATTGACAGGTTTTTAGCCTCAAATTTTGCATATAATATCGATACATGTCTGTTGTTTAATAAAATCGATGAAATTGATACAGATGAAAGAGTCGAATTAGATGAATTATTTGATTTGTATAGTGGTATTGGTTATAAATGTTTTAAAATTTCAGGAAAAAAATTATTAAACCTTAATCATGTAGAAAATGAAATGAAAAATAAAACCTGTGTATTTAATGGTCATAGTGGGTCTGGAAAGTCAACTTTGTTAAATTCGATTGATAGTTCATTAAATATCAAAACAGCTCCAATTTCAAGTTCAAATTTAACAGGGCAACATACTACTACCTTTTCCAAAATGTTCGATTTGAAAAATGGATCAAAAATAATTGATACACCAGGTATAAAAGGGTTCGGACTATATGACTTTGATGAAGCTCAGCTTAAAGATTGTTTTATGGAGTTTTTAAATTACAATGATTGTAAGTATAATAACTGTCTACACAAAGATGAGCCTGGCTGTAATGTAAAGTTAGCAGCTGAGAAGAGTTTTATTCCAAAAAGCAGATATCATAATTATCTTGAACTTTTATCTGAGTTAAAAAGCAATTGATTTAAAATGAGAGTAGTCATACAAAGGGTAATTAGTGCTGAGCTCCTGGTTGATAATAAGTTTTACTCAAAAATTGGAAACGGCTTAGTGGTATTAGTTGCTGTTTCTAAGCATGATACAAAAGAGGATATAAATTGGATTGCCAACAAATTGGTGAATTTGAGAATATTTAGTGATAAAAATAATCAAATGAATTTTTCCGTTAGTGACGTTGATGGTGACATTATGATTATTAGTCAGTTTACATTATACGCATCAACAAAGAAGGGTAATAGGCCATCATTTTTAGAATCAGCTAGTGGACATTTTGCAGAAAAATTATATTTGGAATTTATAAATGTGATGAACAGAATTTATAAGTTTAAAGTAAAAACTGGTAAATTTGGTAATAATATGAATGTGATTTTAAATAATGATGGGCCAGTAACTATCGTTATTGATTCAAAGGCTAAAGAATAGTATGGATTTAAAAAACTTACAAGTGGTTGTAGACAAATGGATTAAAAAACATGGTGTTAGATATTTTGATGAACTTACTAACATGGCTCAACTGACCGAGGAAGTTGGTGAGGTTGCAAGAATTATTTCTAGGAGATTTGGAGAACAATCATTTAAGGAAAATGAAGAGTTAAATGATTTGGGTGAAGAACTTTCTGATGTTTTATTCGTTTTAATTTGTATTGCAAATCAAACTGGTGTTGATTTAGAATCATCTTTTGTTAAAAAATTAGAAGAAAAAACAACACGAGACAAAACCAGACACAAGGATAACCCCAAAATAAATTGAACAGAGTTAAAATATCTGGCTTTAATATAAAATCATCCAAAAAGATTTTTATTTCTGGATCTAAAAGTGAATCAAATAGAGCTTTAATTCTAAAATCATTGTTTAGTAGTGATATAACCATTAATAATTTATCAACCTCAGACGACACAAAAGTTTTATTAAAAGCACTAGCATGTAATGATAAAATAATTAATATTCATCATGCAGGTACGGCAATGAGGTTTTTAACCTCATTTTTCGCGATAACAAATAAAAAAGATATAGTATTAACTGGGTCTAAAAGAATGCAAGAAAGACCAATAGGTGAACTTGTGGAATCATTAAAAAGTTTAGGTGCAAATATTACATACGAAGAAAAATTTGGTTATCCTCCACTAAGATTTAATGGTTTTGCTCAAAAAAATAATTTTATTGAATTAAGATCTGATATTAGTAGTCAATTTATTTCTTCTTTAATGATGGTTGCACCAATTCTTAATCATGGCTTACTAATAAAATTAGTTGGTAAAATTTTTTCAAAACCGTATATAGTATTAACCAGCTCATTAATGAAAAAGTTTGGTTTAAGTTGCATAATTAATGGGGATGAAATTGAAATAAAATCTAACAAAAAATTATCAATTAAAAACTATAAGATTGAATCAGATTGGAGTTCTGCATCATACTTATACTCCATAGTAGCTTTGTCTGGTATTCAGATAAACCTATCATTTTTTAAATTAAATAGTTTTCAAGGTGATAGTGTTTTGTCTAAACTTTATGAGAATTTTGGAGTTGAAACTTATTTTGAAAATGAAGAAATTATTTTAAAAAAATCAAAATCTAAAAAACCAAAAACCAATATTGAAATAAACCTTTTAAATAATCCTGATTTAGCTCAAACAATAATAGTTACTAGCCTAGGTTTATCAATTCCTACAAAACTTACTGGGCTCAATACATTAAAGATTAAAGAAACAGATCGCCTAAAAGCTTTAAAAACTGAAATTTCTAAATTTAATGTAGATGTTGTGATTGATGATGAATCTATTGAAATCAAAAACTTTCCTAATAAACTACCTAAAAACATTGAAATAGATACTTATGATGATCATAGAATGGCATTGGCATTTTCCCCTCTGTCAGTTTTGGTTGAATTGATAATTAATGATAGTAATGTTATATCAAAATCATTTCCAGAATATTGGACAATACTGAAAAATCTAAATTTTAGAACACAATTTATTAATTAATTACTTTTTTTCTTGACAACCCCCTTTTCCAAAATGTATATTTACGCACTTAAATTTACATATGAAACTATCTAACTTTACTTATGAGCTACCCAATAATTTATTGGCAGAATACCCTTCGGATCAGCGTGACGAATCTAAATTGATGGTATTGGACAGAAAAAATAAAAAAATTGAACATAAAACTTTCAAGGACTTGATAGATTATTTTGAAGACGGTGATGTCTTTGTACTAAATAACACAAAAGTTTTTCCGGCTCGTTTGATGGGAAATAAGGAAAAAACAGGGGCTAGTATAGAAGTTTTTCTTTTAAGAGAATTAAGTCAAGAACAACGACTTTGGGATGTTTTAGTTGATCCAGCTAGAAAAATAAGAATTGGAAATAAACTATATTTTGGAGATGATGATAGTCTTGTGGCTGAGGTAATTGATAATACTACATCAAGGGGGAGAACTTTACGCTTTTTATATGATGGTTCTTATGATGATTTTCGATCTAAGCTCGTAGACCTTGGGCAAACACCGTTACCCAAATATATAAAAAGAGTTGAAGAAGAATTTGATAAAGATAGGTATCAAACAATATATGCAAAACATGAAGGCGCAGTAGCTGCACCGACAGCTGGCTTGCATTTTTCAAAACACTTATTAAAAAGATTACAAATTAAGGGTATTGATTTAGCTGAAATAACATTACATGTTGGTTTAGGCACCTTCAATCCAGTAGAGGTTGAGGATTTATCAAAACATAAAATGGACTCAGAAGAATTATTTATTGATAATAATGCATCTAGTTGTGTAAACAATGCATTGAGAAAAAAAAGTAAAATATGTGCCGTTGGAACTACTGTAATGAGAGGTCTTGAATCCTCAGTCTCATCAATGGGTACTTTGAACCCTTATGAAGGGTGGACGCATAAGTTTATATTTCCACCTTATAAATTTAATATTGCAGACTCATTAATTACTAATTTCCATATGCCAAAATCAACTTTGTTAATGATGGTTTCAGCTTTCTGTGGTCATGATTTTATGATGGAAGCCTACTCTGAAGCTATTAAAAAGAAATATAGATTTTATTCATATGGTGATGCAATGTTGATAATTTAATATGCATATAAGCTCTGACATAAGATCTTTAGATTTAAAAAATCTAGAAAAAATTTTGATAAAGCAAAAGTTTAAAAAGTACAGAGCAATTCAGATTAATGATTGGTTAATTAAAGAGGGTGTCAGTTCTTTTCATGAGATGAAAAATTTACCCAAAGATTTAATTTTATTTTTAGATTCTAGATTTAAAATAAATAATGTTAATATCAAATTAATTAAAAAAAGTAGGGATGGAACAGCTAAGTTTTTGATTTCCCTTTCAGATAAAAATATTATTGAGGCTGTATTAATACCAACTGAAAAAAGAATTACAGCTTGCATCTCTAGTCAGGTTGGCTGTAGTTTAGACTGTGATTTTTGTGCAACCTCAAAAATTAGTAGAATTAGAAACCTTAATTTTTATGAAATTTTTGATCAGACAATGATTTTAAATGCAGAATCTTCCAAATTATTTGGTAGAACAATATCAAATATTGTCTTTATGGGTATGGGCGAACCTTTGTTAAATTATAAAAATGTTTTAAAAGCCATTGAAATGATTTGTTCAAAAAAAGGGCTCGGAATATCCAAAAAGAAAATTACCGTTTCAACCTCTGGAATATCAAAAATTATTAAAATCTTAGCTGACCAAAATGTCAAATTTAATTTAGCAGTTTCACTTCACTCGGCAATTGAAAAAACAAGAAATGATATTATGCCTTTTTCAAAGGATTTTCCACTCAATGAACTCTTGGACAGTTTAAATTATTGGTATAAAAAAACAAAATCTAAAATCACAATTGAATATTTAGTTTGGCAAGCTATTAATGACAATATGCATCATATAAATAGCTTAGTTGACTTTTGTGTAAAAGTTCCATCAAAAGTTAATTTAATTGAGTTTAATGAAATAGGAAATTTAAAGTTTAAAACTCCCCAAAATATGTGGATTCAAAAATATATTGAAATTTTAAAGGCAAATAATATTTCAGTTAGTATTAGAAGATCTAGAGGAAAAGATATAAATGCTGCATGTGGACAACTGGCAAATAAAATTTAGGGTTTGAATAGATTATACAAAATAAGAAGACCAGTAAATATTGAAATGGAAATTTTTGAGGAAAAATTCTCTAAACTTATGTTATCAAAAGTTCCACTTTTAAACCGAATAACTCACTATATAATTAAAAGGAAAGGAAAGCAGATGAGACCCATGTTCATTTTTCTATTTTCAAAACTATTAAATAGTGGAAAAGTTAATGAAAAAGTATATAGAGGAGCTTCTGTTATTGAGTTGATTCATACAGCAACATTGATACACGACGACGTTGTTGACGATAGTAAAAGAAGAAGAGGGTTTTTTTCAATTAATGCTATTTGGAAAAATAAAATTGCTGTTTTAGTTGGTGATTTTTTATTATCTAGAGGGATGATATTGTGTATAGAAAATAAAGATTATGATCATCTGGATATCATATCTGAATCTGTAAAAAAAATGAGTGAAGGTGAATTACTTCAAATTGAAAAAAGCAGGTCATTAGATATTAATGAGAAAGTCTATTTTGATATCATTAAAAAGAAAACCGCTTCATTAATAAGTTCATGTTGTAAAATAGCAGCAACTTCAGTAACTAAACAAAAAAAAATTATTCAATCTGTCTCAAGAATTGGTGAGAATATCGGAATAGCTTTTCAAATAAAAGACGACTTATTCGATTATGGAAAAAAAAAGATTGGTAAGCCAAGAGGTATTGATATTAAAGAAAAAAAATTAACATTACCTTTAATTTACACCTTAAATGAAGTAGATAAAAATAAAAGGAAATGGTTGATTAAATCGATCAAGAAGTACAGTAAAGATAAATCTAGAGTTAAAGAAATAATTTCTTTAGTAAAAGATACAGGTGGGTTAAATTATGCTATAAAAAAAATGAATTATTATCATAAAATTGCATTGGATGATCTTAGGAAATTACCTGATAATCAATTTAAGGAATCCCTAATTGATATGATTAATTATGTGATTGAGAGAGATTTTTAAAATGATTTCAAAAACAACAATAGATAAAGTATTTCAAACCGCACTTGTAGAGGAAGTGATTGGTGATTTCATTCAGTTAAAAAAATCAGGTTCAAATTATAAAGGGTTAAGTCCGTTTACGAATGAAAAAACACCAAGCCTTATGGTTTCCCCTACAAAACAAATTTGGAAGGATTTTAGTAGTGGAAAAGGAGGTAATGTTATTGCTTTTTTGATGGAACATGAACAATATTCATATCCTCAATCTATTAGGTATTTAGCAGATAAATATAATATAGAAATCATTGAAACAGAACTGACAGACAAACAAAAAGATGATAATAATTCTAAAGAAAAACTATTTCTAATTTGTGATTTTGTAAAAAATTATTTTTTAAATCAATTTAATGAGTCCCATTTTGGAAAAACAATTGCACGTACATATTTTGATGAAAGAGAATTTAATGATGAAACTCTAACAAAATTTGAGATTGGTTCGTTAGGGCCTGAAAAGTTTAATCTTAGAGATCACTGTTTATCTATGGGTTATAATGCTGAGGATTTGGAGACTTTGGGTCTTATTAGTTCAAAAAATCAAATTGATATATATAGATCTAGGTTAATATTTCCTATCAAATCTATCTCAGGGAGGACAATTGGATTTGGAGCTAGAATTTTAGATAATAACAAAAAATCAGCAAAATATATTAATAGTCCTGACTCTATAATATATAACAAAAGTAATGTTTTATTCGGGCTCTATAATTCAAAAAATGAAGTTGTAAAAGAAGATAATTGTCTCATTGCTGAGGGTTATACTGATGTTATGAGGTTTCATCAAATAGGGATTAAAAATATCGTCTCATCATCTGGAACTGCTCTAACTGTAAGTCAAATAAATTTAATTAGAAGGTTGACAAAAAATGTTACAATGTTATTTGACTCAGATAAAGCAGGGGTTAATGCAACTGAAAGAGCGGTAGATCTTTTACTTTCGCAGGGCATGAACATTGATATATGTATTTTGCCAGATGGTGAGGACCCTGATTCCTTTGCTAAGAAAAAAACAATAGACGAAATAAACAATTACATTGAAGAAAACTCTGTTGATTTTATTGAATTTAAGTCAAATATGTTGGGTTCTTCTGTAAAAAATTCTCCATCTGAAAAGACAAAAATTATTAATGAAATCATTACACTAATTTCTAAAGTTACAGATCCAATCAAGCAAGAAATATATATAAAAGGTTGTTCTTCACAATTAGATATTTCTGAAAAAGTTTTATTTAATTCTTTAGCTCAAATAAAGCATTTTAAAGTACCAAAAAAACAATTTGAAAAACCATCTATAATAACCAAAATATCAAAAAAGTTAGATCAAATTGAAATTCTTGAACAAAAAATTATTGAAATACTTCTTCTCTATGGAAATTATGAGGTTGTTTTTGATGAGATTTCTATGATTAAAGGAAAAGAAGGCGAATTGACCTATAAGCCTATAAAACAAAATTCAAAAGTTTATAAAAAAATATATTTAGACCTTCAAGCAGATGAGATTGAGTTTGCAAATGAAGATTTTAAAAAACTTTATTTGTTATTAATTGAAGATTTTCAAAAAAATAATCATTTTGACTTAAAAACTTTTATAAATAAACTGAGTTCGGATTTATCCACTAAAGTAACGTCAATAGTAATGAATAACGACTTATATCAGTTACATAATTGGCAATCCAAAAATGTTTTTGTTAAAGACAAGCAAAAGAAAATAACCCAGCTTGTTACTGAATCGATTTTAACATTAAGAACTTTATTAATAAATAAAAAGGTTTCTGAGCTAAGTAAAAAAACCAAAGAATCTGGTGATGATCAAGGGAAAGAATTACTAGAAGAGATTGTTAATTACTATCAATTAAAATCATTGTTATCAAAAAAATTAAATAGAGTTATATAATTTTTAGATATGACTAATGAATTAAAAATGAAATTTCTCTAAAATTGGTGGGGTTAATTGGTGTTTCAATACTTTATTTCTTTTGGTATTGTACAGATTGGTATAGGAATCATTTTGTGTTTATTCTGAGAATTAAATTTTATTAATATTTCAATAACTTCTTTCTGTCTACCGTTGAAGTCATCAGATTTATTTCCTTTTTTAAGTTGATTCATTGCCCATTCAAGTTCATCATAGTTTGCTCCAATTTGTTCTTCGTCTGTCCTTGCGTCACCCCAAAGTCCATCAGTAGGTTTGGCTTTAATAATTTCATCATTAATTTTTAAAAACTTTGCAAGAGATTTTACTTCACTTTTCATAAGATCAGCAATTGGTGATATGTCAACACCTCCATCTCCATATTTGGTGTAAAAACCTACTCCAAAATCTTCAACTTTATTTCCTGTTCCAGCTACTATATAATTATTTGATGTTGCATGAAAAAATAAATTAACCATTCTAAGTCTAGATCTTGTATTAGCTAAAGCTAGTTGTTGTTTTTCATTAAACTTGGATGAGGAATTTTTAAGATTGGTTTTTGCTTTCGTGAACTCATCATAAAGTGATGAAAGGTTATCTTCAATCGAAATGACATTATTAAACTTTTTTTCTAACCATTTTACATGATTGGATGATCTAGTAATTTCGTTTTTTGATTGATGGATTGGCATCTGAATACATATTACTGGCTTATTTGTCATTGAACATAAAGTAGAGGTTAACGCAGAATCAATTCCACCAGAAACACCCACAACAAATCCATTAACTGAATTCTTATCGCAGTATTGACGCAACCAGTCTACTATGAAGTTGATTATTTTTGAATTATCTTTAAACATGAATTCACTTAAGGATGATCAAATTACTTGCCAAATGTTTTTTTTCAAACACTTTTTATCTATTATTTTTTTAGTTTCTATTTTAACTTTTTGTTCATGTAAAAACTTAAAAAATGAAGATAATAATTCTACAAAAGAAATCGAAGTAATTAGGTTTGAAAAACTTTTTTTTGAGTACGATTTCGACTCAATTAAATCTCTAAAAAAGCAATTTCCTTATTTATTTCCAAAACAGTTTTCAATTGATGATTGGATGAGTATTTATAATGATACTTTAAGAAGAGATATATTTGATAAGTCTGACAAAATTTTTAAAAATTTTAATCCATTTAAAACCGAAATTTCAAAAAACATTAAACAAATACAAGCCGAATTTGGTAGTTTTGATATGCCAAAAATCATTACTATCAATAATGGTATTGACTATAACTATAATATTGTAAGGTCAGACTCTCTTTTTTTGGTTTCTACTGATTGTTACTTGGGAAAGAATATTCACTATAAATCAATTCCTAATTATATTTCAATGAAAATGAATGTAGATTACTTTGTAAAAGATATAACCGAATCATTACTTCTAGATTTTATTAAATACCCGAACGACAGAAGATTTATTTCAAAAATTATTTATTACGGTAAAATTATTTACTCAATGGATAAAATAACAGATTTCGACCTTGAACAAATTATTGGTATTAATCAAGAAAATATAAATTGGTTAACTGAAAATGAATATGAAATGTGGGAGTATTTTGTTAAAAACAACCTAATTTTTTCCACTGATATTTCGCTTGATAAAAGATTTATTAATGATGGTCCATATTCAAAGTTTGGATTATCAATTGATTTTGAATCTAGTCCTATGGTAGGCAAATGGATTGGTTATAATATTGTAAAATCTTATCAAAAAAAATATGATTTAGAACTCAAAAATTTAGTCACTATGAATGAATATGATTTATATTTGAAATCTAATTACAGCGCGAGAAAATGAAAAATACAAAAAAAGATATACTAATAAATGTTGAACTTGACGAAAATAAGATTCCTGAGAATATAAAGTGGTCAGCTGAAGGTGGGGATGTGACTAATCAAGATGTAAAGGCATTAATTTTAAGTACTTGGGATTTTGATAAAAAGGAGACTTTGATAATTGATCTCTGGACTAAAGATATGCCACTTGATCATATGAATATATTTATTTATCAAACTCTTGTCAGCTTGTCAAAAACTCATTTAAGATCAACTAATAATGAAAAAATATTTAAAGATTTTTCAGATTTTTGCGATTATTTTGCTGAAAAATTAGAACTCAAAAAAAATTAAATTTTTTATGAAATAATAAAATTTAAAATTTCTTCTTTTCCATTTTTTGAGTATGAAGAACTGATAAAAAATTTGCCCATCAAACATGAAGAGTTAATATTCTTAATATAATTTTTTGATTTTTTTAAAAGTTCATCTTTCTTTAATTTATCAGATTTAGTAAAAATTATATGGAAACTTCTCTTTAGATTGTCAAGGTAATCAATGAATAATAGGTCTGTTTTTATTGGCTCATGTCTTATATCAATAAGTAGAAATAGTTTAGTCAGATTTTTACGATTTTCTATATAATCTTGAATTATTTCGTTAATTTTTTTTGTTTCAACTTTTGAAAGCTTTGCATACCCATATCCAGGAAGGTCTGCTAATAGGATAGTATCATTAATTATAAAATGATTTATCAATTTTGTTTTACCAGGTCTTTTTGAAATTTTTGCAAGATTTTTATTATTAAAAAGCATATTAATTAAACTAGATTTTCCCACATTAGATCGTCCAATGAATGCAATTTCTTCGAAATTACTTTTAGGGCATTGAATTGTGTTTGGACTACTTTTTAAAAAAATAATTTTTGAAAATTTC
>QOQA01000021.1 GCA_003331875.1 Cryomorphaceae bacterium
TATGGGATCCTAACTTTACCCAATGATTCAGTCTCAGATCAAAAATATCCACTAATAATAGGTGTTGCAGGAAGCTTGGCTTGGCGTGATCATCATTATGAATATTTAGACATGTATCAAAAAGCTGGTTTTGCAACTTTTGAATTAAAAAGTTTTAAAAGTAGAGACATTGAATCAACAGTGGGGTCTCAAGTTGAGGTAACAACTGCCATGATGATCTTAGATGCATATCGTGCGTTAGAAAAGTTATCAGAACATCCAAATATTGATAAAAACAAAGTATCAATTACTGGATGGAGTCTTGGTGGGGCTGTTTCATTGTTTTCAGCATGGTTGCCAATAAAAAATGCGATTACGAAAAAGGTCTCATTTGCATCGCATTTGCCCATATATCCGCCATGTTTTGTTGATCCAGAAAATACAGATTTTACAGATGCTCCAATTCATATTTTAATTGGTGAAAATGATAACTGGACACCTGCAAAACCATGTACTGAATTTGTAAAAAAAATAAATAAGAAAGGTAATATTGGATTGACGATTTATCCAAATGCGCATCATTCATTTGATAGTAAATCAGAACTTACCCAAAACGAAAAGGGGTATAGCTTTAAGGATTGTCTGTTTAAATTAACTAAAGATGGTGATGTTTTAATGAGTTATTTATCCCTTCCAATGTCTTCACCTTTTATGCAAAAAATAGGATTTCTTTTTTGTGTTGAAAGAGGCGTAACTCTGGGAGGTAATCCTCAGGCCAGGGAAATGGCTTTTAAATTTGCGAAAAATTTTATGCAAAAAACTTTAAAATAATTACTCTTTCTCTTCAGCTGTATCAGCAAGAACCTTTCCTCTATAGTAAAGCTTACCTTCATGCCAGTGTGCTCTGTGATAGAGGTGATCCTGTCCAGTAGTTTTATCAGTAGCAATTTGAGATGCAGAAGCTTTGTAATGGGTTCTTCTTTTATCTCTCCTTGTTTTTGATGTTTTTCTCTTTGGATGTGCCATGATTTACTTCTTTAGTTCTTTAAGTTTATCCCAACGAGCGTCGAAATTACTATTTTTTTCTTTATTAATATCAAATTCCTTTAATCTATTTAATATCTCAGAGTTTAAGGTCCCGTTTTCAACATCAGGATGAACATTTCTAATTGGCATTGATAAAACAATCATTTCATAAAAATACTGGTCTAAATCGACCGAATGTGATCCATGTGGAAGAACCAGTAGCTCATCATTCTCGTTATCATACATATCACCAAACTTTACAAGCAAGTTTAAATTTGAAGTAATATCGTAGTCAAAGGGTTCATTGGTAAGTGTACAATTTATATTAACGCTTCCACTTCCTTTAATAATTAGTTCCAGAATTGTTGATTTTTTTACTAATTCTATATCAATACTAATATCTGCATTATTAAAATCTGAATAATTGAATAGTTCAAAAAAAGATTTAGATAATGAAAATTGAAAACTATGTTTTCCGTCTTTTAGACCAATAAACTTAATTGAAAAGCTCTTTGACTTGCTCATTTTTTCAGAAATAGGAATGCGAATATACTAATTTTTTCCTCTGTTTTTTACAATATCTATTGATGTTAATATTGCAGACTTGAATGAATCATAATTAGCAATATTTTTTCCAGAAATATCGTAAGCTGTTCCATGATCCGGAGAAGTTCTAACTATATCTAGTCCTGCTGTAAAATTTACTCCTTTACCAAATGTTAATGTTTTAAATGGAATCAATCCTTGATCATGATACATTGCCACAATTGCATCAAATTTCTTATATAATTGGGATCCAAAAAAACTATCACTGGCAAAAGGGCCTTTCACATCATATGATTCGACAAAAAGTTTATTTAAAACTGGAATCAAAAGTTTTTGATCAGCATTTCCTATCACACCTTGATCACCAATGTGAGGGTCTATTGATAATACGGCTACCTTGGGTTTTTTTATACCAAAATCACTAGATAGAGATTTAAAAACTTCTTTTACTCTAAATTCAATTAAATTTTTATTTAGATTTTCTTTCACACTACTTAAAGGAATATGCTCTGTTATGAGAGCGACTTTTATTTCCTTTGAAACCATGAACATTAAACTTTTTCCATGAAATTCTTCATTAAGAAAATCAGTGTGGCCTTTAAACTGAAAATCTTCAGATTGAATATTTTTTTTATTAATTGGTCCAGTAACCAAAGCATCAATTTCTTTATTCTTTAAAGCTTTTACAGCTGTAAACAAAGAATCTTTCGAGTAATTCCCACCCTCATTGGTTAATTTTCCGTGAGAGAGGTTTATTTCTTTATTATTAATTGGATAAACATTAACATGATTTGTATCAAGACTATCAAAATCAGCAATTTCTTTTAGATTCAAATCAATATTAAAAAAACTTATTTGACTTTCAATCAGTTCAAAATTTGAAAAGAGTACAACACAACATAAATCTAAAATAGATTTATCTGCCAATGACTTCAAAATAACTTCAATACCAATTCCATTTGGATCTCCGGTTGAAATTCCAATAATCGGTTTTGATTTTTTTAACATGCCTTTATTAATATTGTGTATTTTTGGGCCTGTAAATATACAACTATATGTTCACAGGCATAATAGAAACAATAGGTGAAGTAAAGGAAATTAAAAAAGATGGTAACAACATAATCTTTACCATCAAATCAGAAATCTCATCGGAACTAAAAATAGATCAAAGTTTGTCTCATGATGGAGTTTGTCTGACAGTTGTTGAAACAACAGAGTCCTCACACTCTGTTGTCGCAATAAAAGAAACTGCCTTAAAAAGTAATGTAAAAGAATGGGTAATTGGAAGTTTAGTAAACTTAGAGCGAGCAATGAAGCTTGGGGATAGACTTGATGGTCATATTGTTCAAGGACATGTTGATCAAACAGCAAAATGTACTAAAATTTTAGAGGAAAGTGGGAGTTGGTATTTTAACTTTGACTATAAGGAATCTGAAAATATTACTGTTAGTAAAGGATCTATTTCCATCAACGGAGTTAGCTTAACAGTTGTTGAGTCAGGTCCAGGTAACTTCTCAGTTGCCATAATTCCATACACCTACAAACACACCAATTTCAAAAAACTTAACGTTGGTTCAACCGTAAATATTGAATTTGATATGATTGGAAAATATATTGCTAAACTTATCAAAAAAACCTAAGGATTGAATCGAACTAAAGTTCTTGCATTATTGGCTGCAACAACAGCCACAACTATATATGGTTTAAACCATACAATAGCAAAAATGATAATGCCTATTTATATTGGTTCATTGGGACTTGTCCTTCTCAGGGTTTTGGGAGCTACAATAATCTTCTGGATTTTAAGCCTTTTCATAAATGGTAAGCCAATTGAAAAGAAAGATCGATTTACGATTTTAAAATGCGGTTTATTCGGTATGAGTATTAACATTGCGGCTTTCATAGCAGGACTGGACTACTCAACTCCTGTGAACAGTTCTATATTAATAATTATTTCTCCAATATTTGTAGTTCTTTTATCTTTTTTCATGTTCAAACAAAGAATAAATTTTTTTAAAATATTTGGAATTTTTTTAGGGTTTATTGGTGCTCTTATTTTAATTATAACTGCTGATACAAATAGTTCCGTAGGCAGAAACATCCCTCTGGGGAATTTTCTATTTATTGTAAATAGTATTTCGTATGCATACTACTTAATTATTGTTAAACCAATGGCAGAAAAATATGATTTAATCACCCTGCTAAAATGGCTTTTTCTAATTGGATTAATCTTTAATTTTCCATTAGGAATAAAGCAGTTTTTAAATGTTGAATGGACTAGCCTCCCAGTACAAGAAGCAATTTTACCAATGGTTTATGTAGTTATTTGTACTACATTTATGACATACCTATTTAATGCATTTGCTTTGAGTAAACTATCTTCGACTGAGGTCGCTGTTTTCATGTATTTGCAACCGATAATTGGTGTCTTATTTGCAGTTTTTACAAAATCTGATACGATAACACTAACAATTTTTATTGCCTCAATGCTAATTTTTTCTGGTGTATATCTAACAACCGTTCTAAAACAAAAAAATCAATTATAAATTAACTTTTCCCTTAAAATACGTCTTTGCTTTTCCGTTAATTATAACCCGATTGCCTAAATCTTCACAAAACATTTCGCCACCTCGCTCAGATAATTGAATACTTTTAAGTTTAGTTTTTTTGAGTATTTCAGCCCAGTAAGGTACTAATGAACAGTGCGTAGAGCCTGTAACTGGATCTTCAAAAAAAGAACATTGGGGAACAAAATATCTTGAAACAAAATCAGATTTGGTTCCCTTTGATGTAATTACAACACCACCTGGGTCCAAATTGGTTTTGTCGAATAATTCTTTATTAATTTCAATATTTTTAATTTGCTCTTCGTTATCATAAACCAAAACATAATCTCTTGCTTTCAAAACTTTATTTGGCTTAATGCTTAAAGAGTCAATTATGTTTTTTGGCAATTCAGAATTTTGTGGTTTTCTATGTGGAAAATCCATTTGTATATAATCCCCATCAAATTTTACAATTAGCTCTCCACTCATTGAGTCAAAGATGACCTGATTTTTTTTATAATCAAGATGGTTTTTTAAACAATAGGCAGTTGCCAGTGTTGCATGACCACACAGATCCATTTCAATTTCAGGGGTAAACCATCTTAAATAAAAACCCTCATCCTCTTTAATAAAAAATGCAGTTTCTGAAACATTGTTTTCTTTAGCAATTTTTAACAGCAGGTCATCTGGCAACCAATTATCAAGAGGCATAACACAAGCAGGATTGCCCTTGAAAAGTTCTGATGTGAATGCATCTATCTGAAAAATATCTATCTCCATAATTGTTACAAATTTAAACCTTTACCTTTATGTATTATCTTATATATAAACATATTCATAAAATGAGAAAACTTATTGTAATTCTTGCGCTGCTTTTAACTTATATCAATTCCTATACTCAGGATCGGGGACAAATGAGACAAATGGTTTCAGAGTACATGAAAAAAATTGGTATTGAAGATGACCAGATTCAAAGCTCAATGATACTTGTTAGAAAAGTTATGATGGAGTATGTTAATGAAATGGAAATTTCAGAAGAATCAATCAAAAAATTGGAAAACTACAGTGATAAGCAGAGCCAAGCCCTAAAAGATCTAGCTAAAAAATTAATTAAATTAAGATCCGAAAATCGATCCAAATCAAATCTTAATAATCCTAATAAACGTCAGGGACCTGCTAGGCCAGATATTGGTGATCCAATATTTGAAAAAATTATAGAATATTTGAGAGGGGAAGGAATTAGCAGAGAAAATTTTAGAGAAGTTTTTAGTACGGTCAGGAATATTAGGATGGAGTTTATAAAGTCCAGCGATAAATCAAAATTTAAACCAAGTAAAAAATATATTAAAAATCTAAAAAACTCAGGATTGACAGATGAATCAATTGATAAAATTATGGACTTAATTAAAGCAATAGTTAGTCTAGAAAAATAAAATTCAATAAATATTTATAATTTAATGGCTCTTTAATGAGCCATTTTTTTTTTGAGAATTTTAAGTTTTTGATTTTGTGCTGGATAGCATTAGGTCTAACTACCTTTCTTTACTTAATCTATTCAAAAAAAAGAGCTCCATACGGAAGACACATTAAAAAAAATCATGGTATTCTAATTGACAACTCACTTGGGTGGTTTATTATGGAGCTACCTGCATTAATTATTATGCCCGTCTTAAGCTTAAAAAATATAAATAACCCATATGTACTATTGATTGTTTCTATTTGGTTCATACACTATTTCCAAAGGTCAATTATATTTCCTCTGAGAATAAATACTAAAAAAAAGAGGATTCCAATATCCATAGTTCTGAGTGCTTTCACGTTTAATACAGTTAATGGTTTGTTTAATGGCTATCACATTCATCTAAATGTATCAGAGACAAACCTTTTTGAATTTAATATTTTACTTGGTGTACTAGTATTTTTCACAGGGATGTTAATTAATATAACATCCGACAACAAATTAATTTCATTGAGGAAAGAGAAAGTGTGTTACAAAATTCCGCAAGGCAAGTTGTTTAAATACGTCTCATGCCCAAATTATTTGGGCGAAATAATTGAATGGCTTGGTTTTTTTATAATTACGCCTAGTCTAGCCTCACTGAGTTTTTTTCTTTGGACTTCATTTAACTTAATACCAAGGGCCATGAATCATCACAAGTGGTACAATAACAGTTTTAAAAATTATCCAAAAAACAGAAAAGCTATAATTCCGTTTATTTTATAAATAAAGTTTTAAATTTGATGTATTATGAATGCATACAAAGCAAACCTTATAAATTCCATTTCATTAATCATTTTTGGTATTTGGGGCTATATTGAAGTATCTTCAGTTACTGCTCTAATTCCAACAGCTTTTGGGGCTATTCTTTTAGCTTGTAGTAGTGGAATTAAAAAACAAAATAAAATTATTGCACATATTTCCGTACTATTAACTCTGTTAATACTCTTTGCTCTTTTAGGCATGAGACTGCCAAAGTCATTAGAATCTGGAGGATTAGGTCTTTTTAGGGTCTTAGCAATGTGTGGTACATCTATAATGGCAATGATCTATTTTGTAAAAAGTTTTATAGCTGCAAGAAAAAAATAGATTAGTTTTTTTGTGGAAATCTTCCATAATTTCCCATTCCATCATAGTCCATTTCATTAGCTTTATCAGAATCTTTGTATTTATCTTTTTCTTCTTTATTTACAAGAAAAACACTTGCAATAACTAGGCAACTGACTAAAAAACCAATTATAAATAAATACAACTCCATAACTATCTATATACACTCTTAATGTAAGAACCGAAAGCCAAAATTGAAGGCACCCACAATCCTACATAAAAACCTTCTTCCTTAAAACCACTAAACCATAAACCAACAGATAAGGCAAAAGAAATTAATACTGCAAGAAGCAATAATTTATCTGATTTTTTGAATTTGGAGGACATGTTTCTTTAAGATTAGTTTAAATTAACTTATATATTTGTGATGGTAATATTAGTAAATATTTACAAAATATTAAATTTAAAATATCATAAAATTCATGACTGAAAAAATAAGCATTGTTTTTGGTAAAGTATTTTCAGACAGTAATTTAAAGGTCTTTGAAAAACTTATTTTATTTCTAGCCACGGCTGGGTTTATAATTCACTTGGTTTTGATCTTACTTAATAACAGTGGATATATAGATCTGTCTTTTTTTAATGATAGTTTATTTGTGAATCCTATTTCGGCTATTTACACTCCTTTCTCATTTATACTGATATATGAAGCTTTTTTATTGATTTACTATCTGCCAAGATCATTTACTACTTCAATAGCAAAGCAGTTCGAAATTATGTCACTTATATTAATTCGAAAAATATTTAAAGATATTCCTGATGTAAACCTTTCTGATAATTGGATTTTAAATGAAAATAACCTTCAATTAATATATGATCTCACGGGTGTTCTTGTTGTTTTTTATCTAATTTATCTATTTAAAAAACTCAAAGAAAATTTACCTCAACTTCCAGTACACACAAATTTGGAGCGTTTTCTTGGATACAAGAAATTAATTAGCCTTCTATTAATTCCTACGCTAATTTTACTTTGCATTTTTAGCTTTTTAGATTGGTATGGAGCTGTATTTATTGGTGGAGAAAACTCACCAAATATTGATTATTTATTTTTTGTTGAATTTTTTGGAATATTAATTTTGGTTGATGTTTTTATTTTATTGATTTCTTTTCAATACACAGAAAGATATTCCCAACTTGTCAGAAATACAGGCTTTATTATATCAACAATACTCTTGAGATTATCTTTTAATGCAGTTGGTTTAACAAGTATTCTCTTACTTATAAGTGGAATTATTTTTGGTCTAATAATTCTTTACATCTACAACAAGATGGAAAGAACATCTTTAGTCACATGAACCTTGAGTGTAGCTAACAAGTCCAGAACATTCAGCTAGGGTATAGTGATTGTAAGTAAAACCATCACAACCACAAACAGGGTATATAATAAGTGGTGCAATACAGTTTTTATTAACCTTTGTTAAATCAATACATCCGTCAAAGTATTTAGTGATGAATTGATCATTCTCTTGAGATCCGTAGGACATGTCACTAATTTCAGAGATAGCAGCTCTGATGAGTTCAACTGAATCAGAAGTATCAGGCATTGTAAAAGTAGTTCTGTCCATACTAATTAATTCGTTTTTATCGGAGTTTAGATCTATAGCTGTGTAAAAATAATATCTTAAGACATAACCAATACTGATTTCTAGATTTCCATAATTTTTATCAAAAACTGCTGGATCTGAAATCGTAGTTTTTAAAATTCGATATGGCTGGTTAAAACTTGAATTAGTTCGTAAAGCTGGTAACTCAATTGTATCTGAAATGTTTTCGTCTCTGTCACTATCACTAGAATATTCTTCTGAACAGGAAATTGAATAGAATATAATTATAAGTGTAAAAAAATTTTTCATATTAAAATATGTTCAAGTATTGTGCCACTAAAATTTTGATTAAGCATATGTTTTATAAGTCGGATTAATAGGGGATATAATTTCAAATACTTTGGTTTTTTGTAATACCTTAATTTGGAGATAGTTTTCAAATTGAGCAGTAAAAAAAGTTCCTGGTGAGTATTCAGCACCATTAAAAGACAATATTCCTTCCATCAAAAATATAGAATGAACACAGCCTTCATTAATGTCAATTAGATGGTCTCCAATTCCAAAAAGATATTCATTTACAATGACTCCCTCAGAATCAATTTCAACTGGTGAATCATTACCGATTATATTTTTTACAACTTTATTTTTAATGGAGCTTACTGGAAATTCAGTTGATTTATAGTCACTGTAAGACGCTTCTTTAATTAAAGTTTTTGTAAGATCAGGGTCAAACCAAATTTGAAAAATTTCTGAGCTATCACAAATTTCTTCAGAATGTGATATGCCATTTCCTGATCTTATTACCTGAACGTCTCCTTGCTCCAATGGGATCCATTTATTTTGTTTATTGTCAAAATGGTTTATTTTTCCCTTAAGAACAAAGCTACATATTTCAAAACCTCTGTGAGGATGCAATCCAATTGTACTTTTTTCCTGTGGTGTCCATGCATGGGCCCAATAGAATATATTCGAATAAGGCTTTAGTTTTCCACCATCGTTAGGAAAACCAATCGGTTTTTTTTCTAGAATTTCACCACTATTAAAACTTCCACTTGCTTGATCACTTTTTTTATAAATACTAATGCCCACTAATTATATTTTTGAAATAAATTCATTGAACTTTGATTCAAAACTTATTTTAAGATCTGGGTTGGTTATTCCATTTGTATCATCAAAGTTATCGTAGAAATTTGGTAGTGAAAAGATTGAAATATGATTATCATTTCTTCTAGAGATTCTAGAAAATGCTGCTTCAAGCACTATTACTGCTCCATTACCACCGGTTGAGGTCGCCAATAAAAACATGGGTTTGTTATGCCATATATTTTTATCAATTCTAGAGATCCAATCAAAAATATTTTTAAAGGCAGAGGTGTAAGACGCATTGTGCTCTGCAAAAGAAATCACAACAGCATCAGAATTTTTAAAATGCTCCTTAAAACTGTAAGCCAGTTCTGGAATGCCATTTTCTTCTTCTTTGTCTATGCTATATATTGGCATTTCGTAATCATTTAAATCAATAGCGTTTATTTCTGCATTAGGAACGCAATTGGCAACATAAATTGCAAATTTTTTATTTATTGATTTTTTTGAGGAGCTTGCTCCAAATGCCAGAATTTTACTCATTACTTTTTATTATGTGATCCGTCACAATAGCCATTGGGGTTAGATGTATTGCCACATCCACACAATGGTCTATCAATTAATTTCATTTAAATTTTTATTATCAAATTTTCAAATAACATGCCATCTAATCCTCAAATTCAAATAAAAATTGTATTTCTTCAGGTTCAAAATCTGTTGAATTATCTACTTTCTTTAGTTCAGCAATTAAAAATTTCATAATTTTTTTATTACATCCTTCTAAATTTTTAATCTTTTTTAGGCTTTCCATAACTAAGCTTTTACTTTTATTTTTTTTATAAGAAATTAGCAAGTCATCGATATAATCATTAAATAAATTGATTTGATCAATATAACACTCTTTAATCAGATCTAAGGTTTCTAAACTTTTTGACCTTCTTCTAAAAGATTTAAAATAAAATATTTTAAGTTCTTTGGAAATTATATCTAAAAGGGTCTTAGTCAATAATTTAATTTTGTAACTATAAAATTAGTTTGATTTTAAATAAAATGGTTTAAGTTTTGATTATTTTGATCAGTAATGCATATATATAATATAACTTTTATAGTCGAAAAAGAAATCGAGAAGAACTGGATAGAGCACGTAGATATGGTTTTACTTCCGGAAATTTCAAAAAATGTCCATCAAATTGATTTACTCAAAGTTACATTTGAAGAAAGTCCAAGTAATAACAAGGGCTCTACATTTACAGTTCAATTTTACTGTTCTGATGAGAGTATGATAAGTTGGATTAAAGAAATTGGACACCAAATGTTAATACAGAGGTTACATAGAAAATTTCCTAAAAACTGGGTAGCATTTGCCTCTAGATTAGATTTCATAAAGTCTTACAAATAATGTTGGCACATGTTTTGAGCACTCCTTATCTGTAATGAAAAATTTAGTTGTAATTGGCCATCCTGATAAAAATTCATTTTGCTACAGTGGTATTTTTAAAACCATATGCAATGAAATTTCTGCAAAGAAAGAACAATTAGAAATTATTGACCTGTACCGTGACCCTTTTACTAGACCTCGTGAAAAAGTAATTAAAAGGTATAAAGAACTTGTAACTTGGTGTGATAGAATTTATATAGTTTCACCTGTTTGGTGGTTTAGATTAACGCCAAGAATGGAAATTTTTTTCGATGAAGTATTTGAGCCTGGATTTGCTTACAAGTTTGTAAATATTACCAAAACATATGCCTATCCCGTCCCCTTTTTAAAAAGTAAAAAAGTTAGAACATATGTAACGCACGGTGCGCCAGCATTGCCAGTCCTGACATTGTATGTTAATTCTGTAAAGCTGAGACTTGTGATGGGTGTTTACACTTTTGTTTTTGGTTGGAGATTATCACTCTTTACTAAAACAAAACAATTCTGGTCGGTTCCTTTTGTTTCAGATAAAAAAAGAAAGAAATACCTAAGAACTGTTCAAAAGGATATTCAAAGAGATTTAAGGCAATCTATAAAATCTCAAAAAGAAGTATTATCTTCATTATAACAACTAATCAATGTATAATTTCAATACGAATGACTATTTAGTCAGAATACCCCTTTTCATAATATTTTTTTGGTTTGGATTTTTGAAGATTATTGATTTGTCTCCTGCTCAGCAACTTGTAATGGACACCGTATATTGGATGCCTTTTCTTGACGCTGCAACTTGGACAATAATTATCGGTGTATGGGAGGTCTTTATTGCAATCTTTTTCTTATTCAAAAGAACAACTTTAATTGCTATGGTTCTTCTAATTCTTCAAATGACAGGCACTTTTTTACCGCTTGTTATACTCCCTGAAGTAACATTCCAAAATTCGAATCCTTTTTTACCAACATTGGAAGGGCAATACATTATAAAGAATATAATCATAATAACTGCTGCTTTAATAATTGGTGGGACCCAATTGAAAGTAAGATTCTTAAGTAAACCCTTTCAAAAAAATGGGTTATAAAAGCGAAATATTTGTCTATGTTTGGCTATCCTTAGTTCTAATATTAGTTAGTATAGAAATTTACAAAAAGCTTAAAAAAAACTAGAAATTAGGTTTTGCATAGTTTTTGCTTAATTTTATCTCATGAATGCATTCTTCTTAAAATATTACCCTATCATACTAGCCTTTATATCTTTTTTATTTTCTGTTTTTCTCTGGTTTAGCGGCGATAAACTGAGTGGAATTTTTGTTGGAATTTGGGTTCCATCTATTCTTGCTCTATCAATTGCAATAAGACAAAGAAGAAATGATGATAAAAATTTAGGAAATGGATGATAAAATAATTTTTATTGTTGGTCTTGTGATATTTTGCCTTTACTTAATTGGCTTTCTGTCAGTTATTTATAGCCAAAATAAGATACAAGACGAAGAGCTAAAAAATGATCCAGAAATTAATAATAACTAAGGATTAAAGTTCATGGCGGTTTCTATCAATGCTAGATGAGAATATGCCTGAGGAAAATTACCTAACATTTTTTTTGTTTTAAAATCTAAATCTTCACTAAACAAACCTAGGTGATTAGAGTTTGATAATAATTGATCAAAAAGACGCTTAGCTTTAGTTTCTTCACCAATTTTAAAAAGACTGTTTATGTACCAAAAAGTACAAACTGTAAATGATGATTTTGGCTCACCAAAATCATCATTATTCTTATATCTAAATAATAAGCCATCATACAGAAGCTCTTTTTCAATTGCCTTAACAGTATCGATGTATTTAGGGTCTTTACTTTCAATGAAACCGTAGGACTCCATTAAAAGAACTGATGCGTCTAAAAAATCTGAGCCATAAGATTGAGAAAAAGCTTTAATCTTAGGATTCCATGCATTGGATAAAATATCATTTTTTATCTCATCTCTAAGCGGAATCCATCTATCTGTTTTTCTCCCTTTTTTAATCAAATTTGATATTTTTATTGCCCTGTCAATAGCCACCCAGCACAGCAACTTTGAAAAGGTAAAGTGTTGATCTTCATTTCTAAATTCCCAAATTCCTTTATCTGGTTTTTTCCAATTTTTTTCTACGACCCAAACAACAGACTTTACAATAGACCATAGTTGTTCGTACTTATAATTTTCTTCTTTGAATTTTTCAATCTGAAAATGAATTACATCAACTAAAATTCCATATATATCGTTTTGTTTCTGAACATAAGCTGCATTACCTACTCTAACAGGCTTAGAGTTTTTGTAACCTGACAAGTGATCTAACTTTTTTTCAGTTAAAATTTTTTGTCCGTCAATTCCGTACATGATTTGTAGCTTTTCATTTTTATTTGGAATCAAATTAACTATGAAATCAATAAAATTTTTTACGATTCTTTCGTGTCCAAGTTTTGCAATAATCTTAATGACCATCGATGCATCTCTTATCCAGCAAAACCTATAATCCCAATTTCTTACCTCACCAATAGTTTCAGGGATTGAGGTGGTAGCAGCAGCAAGTACTGCACCTGTTTTTTCAAAAGTTAATAACTTTAAAGTAATTGCGCTTCTTTTTACTTCATCATTATATAGACTGTACTTCGGTCCTTTTTTACACCAGTTTAACCAATATTCTTTTGTTTTTTCAAGTTCTAGATTTGATTTTTTCAGAGTTGGAACATCAATTTTTTCATTATATGATAGGTTTAAATATACTGGCGTAGTCAATTCAAATTCTATATTTTTTAAAATTTTATTCTTTTCAATATCTGTATATAGAAATAATGTTTCATAACTAGCCTCTTCAAATACGCTGACTATAAAATCTTCTTTTTCATAAGTTTTAGTTTTTCCATTTGCATATTCAAGGGTAGGATTATATAGCACCTTAATTTTTGGTATTCCTTTAAGTGGTCGAATCATTCGCTGAAGTTCTGGTGGATTATAAAAATTTTGATCATCCAACTTAAACCTTGTCATAAAATCTAGCACTTCAAATTCATTTTCATTATTTCTGAATTTGGTCTTGAGAATAGCAGTATTATTTATATAATGCTGGGTAATTACGTAGCTTTTATCAACCTCAATTTTAAAGCTTCCTCCGATTTTTTCATCAATTATTTTACAAAAAACAGCTGAAGAATCAAATTGTGGTAAACAACACCAATCTATTGAAGAATCCTCATTTATGAGTGCAGAAGATTTACAATTTCCTATAATTCCGTAATTTAAGCCTTTGTCCTCAATCATTGTTTTTCATTTTTATAAATTCGCAATGGAATTATGAGAAAAAATATAATAGTTTCTAACAGATTACCAGTTAACGTAACGAAATTAGAAAATTCTTTCCTATTTCAATCATCTAGTGGGGGTTTAGCTACAGGTTTAAAGTCAATTCATCAAAAATCAGACTCATTATGGATTGGGTGGTCTGGTCTTTCTTCTAGCGAACTAAGTACACAAAACAAATTAGAAATAAAAGAATCACTTGAGAAATTAAACCTTGACGAAGTAGAATTAACAAAAAAAGAAATCGATGAATTTTATTATGGTTTACCTAACAAATGTATTTGGCCTTTATTTCATTACTTTATTGAATTTGCAAAGTTTGATGAAGATGATTGGGAATCTTATGTTGAAGTAAATAAAAAGTTTTGTAATAAAATAATTGAAAAAGCTGCACCTGATGCTACTATTTGGGTTCATGATTACCAACTTTTACTTCTTCCAAAAATGTTAAAAGAATCAAGACCTGATTTAACAATTGGGTTTTTTCTGCATATTCCATTTCCGTCATTTGAAATTTTTAGAATATTTCCTTGGAGGAACGACCTATTAGAAGGTATGCTGGGAGCTGACTTAATTGGGTTTCATACATTTGATTATCAACGTCATTTTTTAAGCTCAGTAAAAAGGATCTTGAGATATGATGTAGATTTTAATAGAGTAAATTTAGGATCTCGAGAAGTTGTTGTAAATACATTTCCAATGGGTATCGATTACAATAAGTTTAATAATGCTGCTAAACTTCATAAACAACAAAAAAAATCACAACAATCTGAGTTAAAAATACAACTGAATTTACATAAAAAATCCTCGGATCAGAGTAAACTAATTCTTTCAATAGACAGACTTGATTATACTAAAGGAGTAATTAATCGTATAAAAGCTTTTGAACTTTTTTTGGATAAACATCCTCAATATTTAGAAAATGTAAGGCTTGTTATGCTAAGTGTTCCGTCCCGATCTGACGTGCCAGAATATAAAAGATTGAAAAAAGAAACGGATGAATTTGTTGGTAGAATAAATGGAAAATTTGCTACTGTAAATTGGACGCCAATATGGTATTATTATAGGCATATGGACTTTGAGGATTTAATTGATTTATATATGATATCTGATATTGCAATGATTACACCCGTTAGGGATGGAATGAATTTAGTTGCAAAAGAATTTATTGCAACAAGGATTGAGTCTGATGGAGTATTAATATTAAGTGAGATGGCAGGTGCATCAAAAGAGCTTTTTGAAGCTATAACTGTAAATCCTTTTGATTTAGATGCAATGGCTGATAGTATATTAAAGGCCATTAAAATGCCAAAGGATGAACAGAGTAGAAGAAATCAAACTATGCAGAAAAGGCTAAGTAGGTATACAGTAAAATACTGGGCTAATGCGTTTTTCAAAGCTTTAAATAATAAGTCAAAAGAGATAAAAGAACCCTCTACCATTAAAATTAAAAATGGTGTAATGAAAGATATCCAAAATAAATTTCATAAAGCAAAGAGGAAATTATTATTGCTAGATTATGATGGGACATTAGTGAGTTTTCATCACAAACCCGAAGCCGCTGTTCCAAAAAATGAAACTCTGGAAATATTAAAATCTATTTCAAAAATTGATAACACAAGTGTTGCTATTATAAGTGGAAGAGATAAAACGTTTTTAGAGAAGTGGTTCTCTAATTTAGATATTACATTGTTTGCTGAACACGGTCATTTCCAAAAAAGATTTAACAAAAAATGGATAGAAAAAACACAAAGAGATAATGATTGGAAGAAAAACTTTATTCCAATTTTTCAAGACTTTACAGATAGAACACCAGGAACATTTATCGAAGAAAAATCAAATTGTATAGTGTGGCATTATAGAAAAACTGATCCTGAACTTGCAAATGATAGAGTTGTTGAACTTAAAACCGTAGTTAATAGTTTAATTTCAGAAAACTTGATAATGATGGACGGTGATAAAGCAATTGAAATAACCAATGTCAATATAAATAAGGGAAGCGCAGTGAATTATATGTTAAATGAAAAGGAATATGATTTTATTTTGTGTGCAGGTGATGATATTTCTGATGAAAACATGTTTATTAATTTACCAGAAAAGGCATTTTCAATTAAGGTAGGTAGAAAGGCTACAAAAGCAAAATATTTTCTAGAGGGTCCAAGTGACATGATTAATTTATTAAAAAAAATTACTTGAGATTTAGAGAAAAATTAATTGATAAAAATCTTTCTGATCAACTAAAGTGGCTTTATAAAACTATAATAAATGCTCCAACTGATTACTCCGTTATAGATATAAGAAATATTTGTAGTACAGAGTTTGCTAAAATTTTTTCCAACGTAAAATTTATTTTAAAAGGAACAGAAAATTTACCCAAGGAAAGTAACTCTATATTTGTTTACAATCATTTGAATAATCACATAGATTATTCAGTTTTTGATGACTTTCAAATAACTCTTGATAGTCACTTTATTAGCAGTATTATTTTGAAAAAGTATTATGCTAATCCTGGGACTAGGGTTGTTAGATGCTCATTACAGGATGAAATAAACCATTTTAACTACTACGATAAGTTTGATTATGTAAGAGTATTTGCTCAAAATTTTATTCCTCCAGACATAAGCTACAGTCAAATAAAAAGTTTTAATAAAAGTTTCTACACAAAATCTATAAATGAACTAAAAAAGGGAAATGGAATTGTTGTTAGTCCTGAAGGATTTTCAAGAAAAACCGAAGAATCGCCAGGAGATTTTAAAATTGGAGTTTTCAAATTGGCCACTAAATTAAAACCCCAGCCGAAAATTGTCCCTGTTATAATGGCAAATTTTGATAAACTTTTGTCAGAAGCTACCTACAAGTGTGAAATCATGAAACCATTTAAGATGAGTGATCATGGGATTAATGACGAGAATGATCCAAAACTAGTAGACTTTGTTAAAGATTATAATGCACAATATAAAAATTGGGTCAAAGATTTAATCATAGAAGATTTAAACTTTGAGGGTGAGTTAAAAAAATTAAAAAAATTAGTGAGTAATAAAAAAGAGACCAATAACCAACTCGTATTTTATGGAAGTTCTACAATTAGACTTTGGAAAAGATTAGCATCCGATTTTTCAAATTTTAATACAATTAACCTAGGTTTTGGAGGTGCTTTAATTCAAGATTTAAGCAAAAACTTTAATAATTTATTCGAAAGTTTAAATCCTAAATATATCGTAACCTACCTTGGAGGTAATGACCTTACATTGAACTACAGCGCTGAAAAAATTTCCCAAAAGATCGTTGAATTTTTCAAGAAAATAACTGAAAGATTTCCAACTACATTAATCATAAATCTTTCAATAAAGCCTTCATTTGAAAGAATAAAAGATATTGAAAAAATTGAAAAAATAAATAGCTTGATTGAAGCTGAAAGTAAGACCGACAATAAATTAATACAGTTAGAATTTTACAATGAACTAATGATAAAAAATAAAATAAACTCTGATTTCTACTTACAGGATGGACTACATTTAAACACTAAGGGGTATGAAATAATTATTAAAAAATTAAAACAATTATTAAAAAACCTTGATTAATTAATTGGCACTATTGTGTCAAAAATAGCTTCAGAAAAATAAAATTTAAATTTTAATTCATCATCTTTTTCTACAAGGTAAGCGCTCTCAAGCCAGTCAAAAATCAACCTAACTTTTCCGTCCGGAGTATTTATATCAAACTCCCCGTGATGTTCTAAACTTACGTGGGCTGAATTAAAATCAGTATCTATTTTTGTGTTTTTAAATTCTCTTTTAGATTCAATGATGTCAAATGATTTTACAAAATCTATAAACTCATCAGTGCTGTATCTTTTACTATTTTCAAAAATGAAAAAATCGTCTGTCACAATTTCACTAAATCGATCTACATCGTTATCAACAATCTGAAAAATTTCATCTAATTTTTCCTCTACATCAGTTTCAGAAACTTTATTAGTCTCCGAAATAAGAACATACAACATTCCTAAAACAATACCAACAAAAAAGAAAAAACCAAACTTAAAATTAAATATATGCTTCATCGTTTAAATTTATCACAATTATTTGGGATTTGAATCTTTTTTATTATCCTCTAATTTTTCAGTTGGATACTTTACTTTACTATAACCGTAAGCCATGAAGTAAGGGTTTTTGATTTCTAGCTTTATTTCATACTTGTCTTCGAACTTATCAATTACCTCTATGACTTTATCTAGGTTTTTTCTTGTACTTTTTCTAATTCTTAAACATACTTTATCGTTAAAGTCAATAAACCATATTGATTCAACATGTTGTGGCCCATATTGTCCACTATACGATTCCTTAACGTGAGCATAATACTTAATTTCTCTCCACGTCTTTGATTTTAAAACAATAGGTGCTAAATAAAGTTCCTTTTTTATCCCCTCTCTGTTTACTTTTATAACTGTAATACAAAAAAGGGCATATATTAAACACCCACTAATTGCATATAAATAATTATTATCGGTAAATATAAAATCTCTAAAGTCATCTATATAAATTGGGAATGCGACAAGAATCAATAATATACCTAACATATCTAAATTGAGGCCTATGGATTTGAATTCTTTCATATCTATAAATTACTAAATTTTACTCATATCTTCCAGGAACCAAAATTGAGCTTAGAATATCGAAAACCTTTTTTGGAACAATTTTTAACAGGAAAACAATAAACTTCCATGTTTTAGTTGGCACAACGACTTTTTTATTCTTAAGCATTCCTTCCACCCCTTCTTTTGCAATTCTTTTAGCTGATTTTTTTAAAAAACTTGGAACACTATCCATCTCATTTTGAACACCACTTGCGGTATGAAAGTTTGTTACAGTATAACCAGGACACAAAGCTGTTGAATATATTTTATGCTTATTATATACAGTATTTAAAGCCTCATTAAACCTATTCATAAATGTTTTTACAGGCCCATATAAAGACTGAATTGATGAAGGAGGTGCATATGCAGCTACTGAGGATACAATCATTATATTTCCTTTTCCAGCTTTAATCATTTTAGGTAAAAATATTTTTGTCAAGGCAATCACAGATGTTGAAAGAACCCTCAAAAAATTTTCTTCATCTTCCATTGGGGTAATATGAAACAAATCAGGCAAGGCATATCCTGCGTTATTAATAAGGGTGTCAATTTGATAGCCTTTTGATTCACAAAAATCATAAAGCATTTTGGGCGCACCCTTTTCACTTAAATCACATTTAATGTAGTCTGATTTAACTCCATAATTTTTTGAAATTTCAGATGATAACTCAATTAACTTTTTTTCACTTCTCGCTGTCAGAATTACATTATATTTTTTTTCAGCAAGACACTTTACAATTTCTAATCCAATTCCGGAGCTTGCACCAGTAACAAGAGCATAATTGTTTGACATTTTATAGGGATTCTACTTTCTTTCTATTATCATCAGAATTCGTGTCAATCAGTTTATTGTAGGGATCAATTCCAACTTCAACAGGCTTCTGATCTAAGATAATTGACAACTTGTTATTTATAGATGTGATTTTATGTTTCTTTAAATAGAGTTCATTATCATCATCTTCTCCAAAAACCCCTACATCAATATAGTCTTCTAAGTAGACTGAATATTCAGGCTTTCTCATGTCATCAGACTTATAAAAAATCGAGTCTCTTTCTTCATCTCCAAAAAACATTTTTCCTTTTTCATCATTTCTATACTTACTCACTCTGAACTCCAAATCAACTTGATACTTTCCGTTTTCTAGTTCTTTAGATTCTGCCTTAAGTACTCTGTTTTCATATAATGTAATTGTTTCAAACATATCCTTAATTACATAATTTAGGCTATCAGGAATTACCACTCTCAAATCGTCTACTAATTCTATTGATGTCGTATATGGTGGAGATTGGAATGCAACCTTTTCAACATAATTTGACAATGTTTTATTTAAAAGTTTTTCACCTATATAATCACTTAAAGCATAAAAAATTAATGAGCCCTTTTGATAGTGTATATAACCTTGACCATCATTATACATCAATGCATTTTCTCTTTTAGTTTCAAAAGTTCTTTGGGTCAAATACGTATCCAATGACCTTTTCAAAAACTTACGCATTTTATTTTTACCATTTACCTCCTCTGTAACTTTTAATGCAACATATTCTGAAAGGCTTTCGGAAAGCATTGTGGCACCAAGGACGTCGGCTCCAATTACTTGATGAGCCCACCACTGATGTGCAATCTCATGAGCTGTAACAACAAAAGCAAAGTCATTACCTCCTTCATCAGAGTCATCCACATCAGCTATAAACCCAAAAGTTTCAGAAAAAGGAATTGTATTGGGAAATGATTGGGCAAATGTTCCTGCGGTTCTAGGAAACTCAATAATCCTAGCTTGCTTGTGTTGGTAAGGGCTAAAATTTTCTGAACAATATTTCAAGGCTGCTTTCATCCCTTTCATCATTCTATCTAAATTATACTCATGACCTTTGTGATGATATATTTCTAAGTTAACATCATTCCATTTGTCTATTGCAACTTGATAATCAGCAGAATTAAATGCGTAAAAATTTAAAATTTTACTATCCATTTTATAGTGGAAATATCTTCTGTCATCTTCAATCCATTCTTTTTGTAAATAGCCTGGAGCAATAGCAATTTGATCTTTTGATGTGCTTACAACAGCCTCAAAATCTATCCAATCAGAGTCATTGGAAATATAAGTATTACCAAGTGCTGTTGAATCAGACGGATGTGGTTTTAATTTATTTGGTGGAAGACCGTACTTATCTCTTGTCTTATCATCTCTCAATTCACCCCCACTATAACCTAACGATGGGAATAGTGTAAAATTATTGACAAATGTTCCATTGTAAATAACTGGTGAGTTATTTCTTAAAAACGTGTTTGGTTGATTTTTTACGGTAAATTCTAAGTTTAATGAGTCCCCAGGGCTTAATGGCTCTTTTAATTTATAGATATCAAAATGATAAATTGTATCCTCTAAAACTAGAGAATTTTCTTTACTAAAATCAAACGTACTTATAGCTCGATTGTGGTTTAAAAATATACTATCAATTACATCTTTTGTTTTATTAACCATAACATACTTTCCTGATGCACTTACATTTCTAGATTTAGGAAAAAGATCAACATTAACGTTTACTGAAACAATTCTAGGTTGACTGTAGCTCTCGAATTTTTTGTATTTCTTTTCCCATTCTACTGTTTCGATTTCTCTTTCCTTGGCTGATTTTCTGACGTTTACTATATTATTTACATAATAAATATATCCACCGATTGAAATAAACAACAGTGTGAAAAGTGATAAGAAAAATGGATTTTTTCCATTAAATCTTGATTTTGCAATTCTAAACTTTTCAGCTATTCCGCTTGATAACCCCCTGTTATAAAATAAAATTGTAAGAATGAAAAAAACTATTCCAAGACTCAACCAATAAAACTTATAAACAAAATAGTTTTGAAGCCCTGAACCGTAACCGTTCATGTCAGAATAAGAAAACCCCGGGCCTTGATTGTATTTAAATATTGATTGTTCAATACCAGCAATACTTGTCAAGGGAATACCAATTAAAAGAACAATCATCACAAAAAGTCCCAAGTAAGGATTTGGTATCAAAGTCTGTACAAAAAAGGATAACAATGCCCATATTATATAATATATAAGGTTTAATGCGATTAGCTCGTAAATGTATAATCCAATCTGAAAATCATAATATCCTTTATATATCTGAAAAATAATCCCGGTGATCATGATTAAGGATAGTAGTACAATCTGCATTTTAATAATTGCTAAAAACTTTGATCCAAATAAAATCCAATTTGGAGTTGGGGTGATATCAATAAGTTGGTTGACATTTGAGATCCTAGCGCGGTGGATTAATAAACCTGCATATAAAAAAGTACAAATATTTATAGCTAATGAAAATGGTGCTCCTGCCTGAAGCATTCTCCATGTACGAGGTAATGTTGCAGTGCCAAAAATATTTCCTAATTCAAATAGGCCAACTAGGTTAAGAAGCAACCCCACGATTACTATGGATATAAAAGGCCAACTCTTTATAATGTATAAAAAGTCAATATTTGAAAGACGCCATAATAAATTGAACTTTGTTTTAACAGAAAAACTTAAATTAATTTTGGGTAAATTAATTTTTGTAATTCCTCCAAAATTTGATTTGGTAAATCTTACCGAATCCTTCTTTCTAAATGAGAATGTAAATGCATTTTGACTAAAAGTGAAAAGTCTGTATATAGAAATAAAAACAGCAAATCCAATTGTGAGCCATATCAGTCTGTTATAAATAAAGACTCCTTTAATAGGAATATATAATTCATTTTGTTCTGCAACTGTCCAATATCTTGTATAGTAATCTAAGGCCATATCACCAAAAGGATCAAGAAGGGCGGCGATTAACCTATTTTCTTGCTCTTGACCAAAGCTTACTAGAAAGCCTTGTAATATTAAAATAATAATCACGAATATGAATCCCGCTGATATATTTCGTGTAAATGTTACTATTCCGAAAACAATAGCTCCTGTGAATAACATATTAGGCAGAATGTAAATTATGTATGCATCCAAATAAGGCTTTATATCAAATTCTGTCAAAAGATCTGGATTTGTACCGGGAAGGTTAAATCCAAGTCCAATTCCTAATGCAATTAATAATACTATTATATGAACAATGAATATTCCACTAAAAAATTTTGCAAGCAAATATTGAAGTTTTGTGAAAGGATAAGAATATAATATTGTATGCATTTCGCTTTTAAAATCTCTGTAAACGGATACTCCAATTATCGATGGATATAAAAATATTACCAAGCTGCTTAGGCCGGCGAAAAGACCAGAAAGTGCGTATGGTGAATTTACAATTCTTGATGATCCTACTGTAACAGTAATTGAATCAAATAAACCGGCTGCAGAACCTGAAGTCATTACTGCAATAAATAAAAAGATTAATGAATAAATATAAAAGGCTGGTCTATCTAACCAATAACTAATTTCGTTTTTGAAAATATTAAAGAACATAAATACTATTTTTTTTGATCATCTTTTAAAGCGATGAAATAAACATCATCAAGTTGTGATTCAGTTTTTTTAAATCCAACACCTGGTTTTTTTTCATTGTATACCCTAATGTTTATTGTATTGTCGACATTATAATTGGAAGATAACACATTGTATTTTTGCTCAGCTTTTTGAAGATCATCTCTTTTAACTGCTTTTGTCCAAATCTTTCCAGAAATTTCTTTAGTAGCTTCGATAGGCTTAATGTGTTTTAATATTTTACCACCATTCATTATAGCCATATCATTACAAAGCTCTTTTACGTCTTCAACAATATGTGTTGAGAAAATCACTGTACAATTTGTCCCTACTTCTCTTATTACATTTAAAAATCTTTGTCTTTCCGCTGGATCCAAACCTGCAGTTGGTTCATCAACAATAATAAGCTTAGGATTATTAAGTAATAGCTGTGCAATACCAAATCTTTGTTTCATTCCACCGGAGTAACCGTCAACATTTTTTTTCTTAACGTCCAATAAATTGGTTATTTCTAAAAGTTCATTGACTAGTTTCTTTCGTTCAGCTTTATTACTGACCCCTTTCAAAACTGCGAAGTAATTCAATAATTGTTCGGCAGACATTTTTGGATAAACACCAAATGACTGGGGAAGATAACCTAAAACCTTTCTTAAAGATAATTGATCAACGAGAACATCAATATCATTAAAATGAATTTCACCTGAATCTGGTGATTGAATTGTTGCAATGGTTCTCATTAACGTAGATTTTCCAGCTCCATTAGGCCCTAACAAGCCAAACATTCCTACACCAATTTTTAAACTGACATCGTCAAGTGCTTTAACTTTGTTGCTGTAAGTTTTTGTTAAATTTTTAATTAATAATTCCATATAATATTTTTTTAATACAAATCATCCTACATAATTGACCATTAATAATCAAAAGAGTTTAATATCTAAGTAAAATCTGCTTCCGCACTTTGGGCATTTTGCTAGAAAAGAAACGAATTCTGTCCATTTTGATTTCTGCCAAGTGTGTTTGTATTTTAAGCATTTCATTATTATGAATGTGTCTTTCTGTAAATAAATTTTTGTGAAATCTTTTGATTATCATTCTCAATACTTATTGAATAAACCCCATTTTCTAAATTATTTTTTAACTGAATTTTTGAGTTTGAACTATTTATTGTTCCACTTTTCTTTTCTTTACCTGTAATATCAAATAGCCTATAATTAAACTCATTATATACATTTTCAAATTGGATTTCTTGATTATTAAATAAATCTCTAATTAATGGATTTTCTAAATTATACAAACTTGTTATTTCTCCATTCTTTGCATTGTTTGCTCCAATATTTGGTGTTGAATTAACAGTTAATGATCTATCAAAAAAACCAACTGAGGGTATCGCTTCAATATTGGAAAAAATATCAGAATCCCCTACTGGAATCGGAGGGTGAGCATATTTTCCTGAATATGGAATTCCTGCATCAATTGCGGGACTACTTGCAAGTAATTGATAACCTTTGGCTCCATCTAAATTTTCATCATAAAAGTTTGGGTTTTGAAAAACTGCTTGTTCATCATAATCTTTAAATCTGGTATCAACTTGCC
>QOQA01000022.1 GCA_003331875.1 Cryomorphaceae bacterium
GTTAGAGTGTAAATGTAGATTTTCATAATTCGTGTATTAAGTTTCTAGCCCTACATTAATTTGATTCAAACATAATTAATTATTTAGATTTAGTCTAAATAAAAATAATTTTTTTTTTAAACTCATTTTTTTAATTTCGTGCCAAACTTTTTTATGAAAAAAATAATCTACCTAATATCTATAGCATTCTTTTTTTCTTGTGATTCCAGTAAAGAGGTGCAAGAGGTTAACCTTTACAGTCAAAGACACTATGCAGTGGATGAGTTACAATATGAAAACTTTACAAAATTGACAGGAGTAAAGGTTAATGTAACGAAAGCAAATGCTGATGAATTAATACAAAGGCTCAAAAACGAGGGTGATAAAACCGAAGCGGATCTGTTTATAACTGTTGATGTAGGTAAGTTATGGCAAGCAGGAGATATGGGATTATTGCAAAAAATTAATAGTGATATAATTAACCCAAATATTAATCCCTCATTACTTGATAAAAATAACTATTGGGTTCCAGTCACATACAGATCTAGAATTTTGGTTTACAGCAATGATAGGGTAAATAAAAGTGAGTTGTCCTCTTACGAAGATTTGGCAAGTGATAAGTGGAAAGACAGAATCTTAGTTAGATCATCATCAAATTCATATAATCAGGCATTAATGTCTTCATTAGTGGCAAATCTTGGTATTGAAGAAACACAAAAATGGTCCGCAGCAATTGTTAAAAATTTTGCAAGAAATCCGAAAGGAAACGACAGGGATCAGGTAAAAGCTATAGCCGCTGGTCAAGGTGATGTTGCTATTGTAAACTCATATTATATAGGTCTTTTACTATCATCTCAAAATGAAGAGGAGTTAAATGCTGGAAAATCTGTATCCGTTTTTTTTCCTAATCAAGGAGAAAATCAGAGAGGAGCTCACATTAATGTTTCCGGAATTGCATTAACAAAAAATTCAAGCAATAGAGAGAATGCAATTAAATTGATTAAGTATTTACAAACTGATGAAGCTCAAAAAACATATGTTGATAACACATATGAATATTCAGTTAATCCATCAATAAGTCCAAATGAAATAGTTCAGAGCTGGGGAGATTTTAAAATGGACTATTTAGACCTAAACTTGTTGGGCTCTGAAAGAGACGAGGCAATTCGTATATTTGATAAGTCCGGCTGGAAATAAATTATATTTAAATTGAGTTCAAAAAAGAAATTAGTTGCTTTATTACTGATTACTTTAATCCTAACCATTCCAATTATTGTACTCATCTACAGTACTATTGGAACTAACTTAAGTAATTTTAATTATCTGTGGGACTATTTATTGGTTGATTACTCAATAAATACAATTAAACTTGTATTTATGACCATATTTTTTTCTTTAATTTTTGGGGTTCTTCCAGCATGGTTTGTCAGTACCACAGACTTTAAATTGAAAAAAACATATGATCTGTTACTTTACATGCCACTTGCAATACCAACATACATTATGGCTTTTACCTATAGTGACATAGTGAGTTATACAGGGCCAATTCAAAGTTTTTTTAGAAACTATTCACCAAAATTTGCCGAAATTATTAATATGGATTATCTCCAGATTGAATTTCTTTCCATTCTTTTGTCGTTATCACTGTATCCTTATGTTTATACAACATGTAGAATTGCATTTTCTAGAATCGGAACATCATACATAAACTTGTCTAAAACACTAGGTTTGTCAGAGTTTTCAACATTTTTTAAAATTGCAATACCAATTTCAAGAGCAGCAATTTTTTCAGGTCTTTTTTTGATTGTTATGGAAGTTTTGAACGAATATGGGGCTGTAAACTATTTCGGAGTAAATACCTATACGAGTGGGATATTTCGTGCCTGGGGACCTATGGTTGATATACAGACAGCATCATTACTTGCTGTTTTTTTATTTATTGTTGTAGCGCTGTTTTTTATTTTGGAGAGATATGTTAATAGTAAATACAAATTTAATTATGCCATAAACACTAGTGTTAGATCTTACTTCCCAAACTCCAAAATCAAATATGTAATCATAAATTTAGTTTGTTTGGTACCGATAATTCTGGGTTTTATAATTCCAATTATTCACATGCTTAAAAACATTCTAAAAAAATCCCTGAATCATGATTTTTTCGACGTTTTGAGTTTAACTGGAAATACAATTTTTGTTTCAATCATTGCAAGTATTTTTATTATTATTTTTTCAATATTAATCCAGTTTATAAATAGAATTTCTAAATCGAGATTGAATAAAATTTTGGGTGATGTTGTTTCGCTTAGTTATGCTATGCCTGGGGCGGTTATAGGTATTGCACTTATTCTTCTTTTTACAATTGTTGGTAAATTTTTTGAAACCTTATTTATTGGCTCATTTTTAGTTTTGATTTATGCCTATGTAGTTCGATATATGGCTGTAGGTATTTCACCCATAAAATCAAGTTTTGAAAAACAACCTGAATCTATCGATCAAACAGCACAAAGTCTAGGTCTTAAAACGATTAACCTTTTAAATAAAATTTATATTCCAATTAATCGCTCTGCAATTATAATTGCCTTTTTGTTGTGTTTTGTAGACATAATGAAAGATTTGCCATTAACACTCATACTACGACCATTTGATTTTGATACACTTGCGACTCAAACTTACGAATATGCAATCGAAGAAATGTTGGCTAGGTCTTCTTTATATTCTTTTGCTATTGTATTTTTAGGCACGTTTATGTTAATAATTTTAAAAAACACACTAAACAAAGAGATTGATGTTTCTTAATGTAAAAAAATTAATTAAATCCTACAGTAAATCGAAGCCTATTATTAAGAAGCTTAATTTTTCTGTAAAAAAAGGTGAAATCATTTCTTTTATTGGCGAAAGTGGATCTGGTAAAACTACTTTTTTAAAGTGTTTAGCTGGTTTAGAGAGTACTGATTCAGGACTTATTGAGCTAAACGGAAGAATATTGAATGATCAAAATATATTTATCAATGCTAATGAAAGAAAAATTGGTTTTGTATTTCAAGACAACCCTCTATTTCCTCATTTAAATGTAATTGAAAATATTAAATTTAACTTGACATCATATAATGAATCAGAATTTTCTCAAATAATAAAATTGACAGCTTTGAATGGCTTGGAAAAAAGATTTCCTCATGAGTTGTCTGGAGGTGAAAAACAAAGGGCATGTATTGCTCGATCGTTGCTTAGAAAACCAGATTTATTATTGTTGGATGAACCCTTTAGTAATTTAGACTCAAATATTAAAACCAAAATTAGAGAAGAAACTTCCAGAATTATTAAAGAATCAGGGATAACTACAATTTTTGTTACACATGATATTTCAGATACATTTAATATATCTGATAGAATTTTGATTTTTAAAGCAGGTGTACTTCAACAGTTTGATGAGCCTGTAAAAATGTATTGTAATCCTGTTAATTGTTATTGTGCCGAAGTACTTGGAGATTTAAATCAGTTAAATATCAATAATAAAACCTATTACATTAGACCCGAAAACATTTACATTACAAAAAAATCCAGTTACAAAGCAAAAGTATTAAAGTCTCAGTTTGTAGGAAAAGAATATAAAATAGGAGCGATTGTTAACGATTACTCATGGCATTTTTTTCACAATCAACCTTTGAAAAATGATTCTGATATTTACCTTGATTTTAACAAGTTAGATCTTCTTGAGTTTGATTCAAGTTGCAGTACGTTTTTCACAAATTAGTAGTGCATCGTAATTTAAATTCATTCTAAAGGATTAAGTTATTAGATTTGATTAAAATTTAAATTTATGATCAAATCTGTTAATAGTTGCTTGAATTGTGAAAACTTAGTTGAATCTTTAAAGTGTGTCAAACACAACCTTTCGGTACAAATTGATAATGTATGTGAAGACCATTCAATTAAAGAAGCATTTTCAAAAATGTCAGATTGCTTGAGTTGCTCCAATTATAAAAAACCTTCTTGTCCAAATGCAGGTAATGCGGCCTCAGGTATGTTGTGTTTTTCTTGGAACTCATACTAAATATTTTTTTTATTTAAAAAAAACTATATTTGTGCGCAATTAATTCCTAATTGCGATGAAAAAATCCATTTCAGAAGTATTATCAGAGGGACTCACATTTGATGATGTATTACTTGTTCCTTCTTACTCGGATGTTTTACCATCTGATGTAGATTTAATCTCAAATTTTTCAAAGAATTTAAAGGTAAAAGTCCCTATTGTTTCTGCTGCAATGGACACAGTAACAGAAAGTAAAATGGCAATTGCTATTGCACAAGAAGGAGGTATGGGGGTAATTCATAAAAATTTATCACCTGAATCTCAAAGTGAAAAGGTTAGAAAAGTTAAAAGATCTGAATCTGGAATGATACTAGATCCAATTACCTTGTTTAGAGATGCAACAGTAAATGATGCATTAAATTTAATGAAGGAATATAGCATTGGAGGAATTCCAATTGTTGATAAACAGAATAAATTGATAGGTATTGTAACAAACAGAGACTTGAGATTTGAAAATGAAATGGAAAAATCAGTTTCTAAAGTGATGACATCAAAGAACCTAATCACTGGAACCAAAGATTTAACTCTAAAACAAGCTGAAAAAATTCTCCAAAAAAATAAAATTGAAAAACTACCAATCATTGATGCCAATTCAAAATTGATTGGATTAATCACATTTAGAGACATTCAAAAAATTACACTAAAACCCTCGTCCAATAAAGATGAATATGGTAGATTGAAGGTTGCCGCAGCTGTAGGAACGTCAGCTGATACTATTGATAGATGTCACCTTTTGGTCAAAGCTGGAGTTGATGCAATTGTTGTAGATACAGCCCATGCACACACAAAATCAGTTAAAGACATTGTTATAAAAATAAAAAATAATTTCCCCAATATTGATCTTGTCGCGGGTAATATAGTAACTGGTGATGCTGCTAAATTTCTTGCAAAAGCTGGTGTTGACGGAGTTAAAGTAGGCATTGGACCTGGATCAATATGTACAACAAGAATAATTGCAGGTGTTGGATCCCCGCAATTATCAGCTATATACAATGTGAGTAAAGCTCTTGCTGGGACGGGTGTTACAGTAATTGCAGATGGTGGAATTAAACACACAGGAGATATCACAAAAGCAATTGCAGCTGGGGCTGACTGCGTTATGCTTGGATCACTATTAGCTGGAACACACGAATCACCAGGTGAGACTATTATTTACGAGGGCAGAAAGTTTAAAACTTATAGGGGAATGGGATCTGTAGAGGCTATGCAAAAAGGAAGTAAAGAAAGATATTTCCAATCCTCTGTTGATGATAAAAATAAACTTGTACCTGAGGGTATTGTTGGTAGAGTTCCATATAAAGGTCACTTGATGGAAAGTATGTATCAATTCATTGGAGGTCTAAGATCTGGTATGGGCTATTGTGGAGCAAAAAATATAAAAGATCTACAAACAAAATCTACATTTGTAAAAATTTCTAAAGCTGGTCTAGATGAGAGTCACCCTCATGATATAACTATTACCAAAGAGTCCCCTAATTATTCTAGATAAATTGAGACTGTTATTTCTTTTTATACTATTGACTGCTTGTGATTTCAAAGATGTTGAAGATGACTCTGTAGTTGCTCAGGTTGGAGATTATGAACTGAGAAAAAGTGATTTAGTAAATGTACTGCCAACCAATATTAGTCAAATTGACTCATCCCAATTAGTTGAAAAATATATAAGTAACTGGATAATTAACAAATCCCTATTTGACAAGGCTGAAATCAATCTTACTAAAATAGAGATAAATGAAATTAAAAACAGCACTAATAAGTATTACGAGGAACTCATCATTGATAAATACAGATCAAAATTGCTTACTAATAATTATGATACAATTATAGATTATGATGAAATTCAAAATTATTACAACAACAATCTAGGAAATTTTCTTCTTTCTAATGATATAGTCAAAGCAAGGTATATAAAGTTGAATAATAAAAATTACAACATCAGAGAAATTAAGCGAAGGTTTAGAAGGTTTAATTCTGATGATAAAATATTTTTTGATTCAATTTCAATTCAAATTTCAAATTATTTTCTCTCAGATTCAATTTGGATAAACTCTGATTTATTTTTTAGAAAGATTCCGAAACTTACTCAGGATGAAATTAAAAGAATTGTTAAAAACAATTTATATTTTGTCAAAGAGGACTCTTTGGATGTATATTTGATAAAAGTTAATGATAAAAAAATGGTCTCAGAAATTTCACCTTTAGCATATATTCAAGATCGTTTGTCAGAAATTTTATTGAATAAGAAAAAAATTAAATATTTAAAAAAAATTGAAAAAGAACTTTTAGAAAATGAATAAACTATTAACGATTTATAATAAAGTTGTCTTATTGTTTTTCACACTTTTTACACTATTCCTACAAGCCCAAATTGATAATAATTTTAAAAAGATAAAAATTGATGGTGTTGCAGCAGTAGTTGGTGATTTTGTTATTTTGGATTCAGATATTGACAAGACTTTAATTGACCTTCAATCACAAGGAGTTTCAACAGAAAATCTTGATAGATGTAATCTATTGGGAAAATTAATGGAAGATAAACTTTATGCACATCATGCTGAACAAGATAGTTTGGAAGTTGATAATCAGCAAATTCAAAGTTATGTTGATCAAAGTATTGAATACTTCACATCTCAATTAGGTTCTATTGAAAAAGTTTTAGAGTATTATAAAAGGAAGGATGAGCAGTCATTTAGACAAGAGTTATTTGAGATTAATAAAGTAAATCAGTTGGCGCAATTAATGCAAACTAATATTATTGATGAAATTGAAATTACACCTGAAGAAGTAAAAAGTTTTTTTGAAAACATTCCAAGATATGATTTACCAATTTTTGGAGCTGAACTAGAAATTTCACAAATTGTTGTTAAGCCTAAGGTTAGTGGTGATGACAAACAAAAAATCGTTGATAGGTTAGAATCTATTAAAAATGATGTTGTTGTAAATGGTTCAAGTTTTGCCACAAAAGCAATTTTATATTCTCAAGACCCAGGAACTAGACCAATGGGAGGTAAGATGACGTTGGATAGAAAAAGACCTAGAACTGTTAAAGAATTCAGAGATGTCGCCTACAGGCTCAAGCAGGGGCAAGTTTCAGACCCATTTGAAACAGAATTTGGTTGGCATATTTTAAAAATTGAAAAAATAAGGGGACAAGAAATAGACATAAGACACATACTTTTGATTCCTGAAGTTTCAAACTATGCATTAATAGAAGCAAAAAATAAAATCGATCTTATTAGAAAAAGAATAGAAGATAATGAATTGTCATTTGAGGAAGCAGCAATGTCATTTTCTGATGAAGAAACTACAAAAAATAATGGTGGGGTTTTAATTAACCCAACAACAGGTGACACTAGGTTTGAATTAACTAAAATTGACCCTGTTTTATATAACCAAATCCAAAGACTAAAAGATAATCAAATTTCGGCACCATTATTGGAAGAAGATCGTACAGGAAATAAGAGTTATAAATTGATAAAAATTAGTAATAGATTTGATGAACATGTCGCTGATTATTCCAAAGATTTTTTGAAGATTAAAGATCTTGCCATGAAAGAAAAACAACTCGGTACTATTCAAAAGTGGATGAACGAAAAGATTGAAGAAACCTATATTTCCGTTAATCAAGATAGTAGAGATTGTAATTTTTCCAATAAATGGTTAAAAAAATAGTTTCAGTTTTAGTTTCAACTAGACTAACTGCATTTCTTTTCTTGTTTTTTTCGGCATCCATGGCTGTTGGGACTTTTGTTGAAAGCAAACACGGTACAGATGCTGCCAAGATATTAATCTACAATGCTAGGTGGTTTGAATTTATAATACTAATATTTTTAGTAAACTTTATTTTTAACATAAAAAGATATAGTCTTCTAAGACGTGAAAAACTTGGAATATTGCTACTTCATTTATCATGGATACTAATTATAATAGGAGCAGGTGTAACTAGATACATTGGTTATGAGGGTGTAATGCCAATAAGAGAAGGCAATACCACAAATCAGTTTTTATCATCAGACACCTATCTTACTGTTATAGTGGATGGAGAATTAAATGGATCACAGAAGAGAAAAGAGTTTGAAAGCAAGGTTCTGTTCTCAGAATACAAAGATAAAAGCTTAATTAAATCAAAATTCTTTAAGGGTCAAAATTTCAGATTTGGCAGTCAGGTCTTTAATGTAGATTTTATTGATTATACAGCGAATGTGGATTACCAGGTTGTTGAGTCTGAATCAGGCTCAAAGTTTATTAAACTAGTGGAAGCGACTAGCGGCGATAGACATGATCATTACATTGAATCTGGTCAGGTGACTAATTTACATGGAACCCTCATCGCTTACAATAATTTTACCATTGGAGCAATTAATTTTAGTGATGACCTAGGTATCCTAAAGATTCAAGCTCCTTTTGAAGGAACATATATGCGAATGATTGATCAAAAAAGAGGGACAGTAAATACCGGTGAAGTTCAAGATTTAGAGCTAAGATCACTGTACCAAATTGGAGGTTTTCAATTTGTTATCCCTGATGGTATAGTTAGAGGTGCATATGATATTGTAAAAAATGAAACAGAAGAAACTAATCAAAATCTATTACGTTTAAAGTTTTCAAACTCAACCGGCTCAAAAGAAATTAATTTATTGGGTGGGAGAGGAGTAACAGATAATTACGAAAGATTTTCATTAGGTGAATTGGATTTTTCGGTTAAATATGGATCATTGGTTTCGGAATTGCCATTCATGATAAGACTTAATGATTTTATAGCTGAGAAATACCCAGGTACTGAGAAAAGCTACAGTAGTTTTATGAGTAAGATTTCTGTAGAGGAAAACGAAAATTCTTTTGATTATGAGATATATATGAATAATATTCTTAATCATCAGGGTTACCGATTTTTTCAAGCATCTTTTGATCCCGACGAACTAGGAACTATTTTATCCGTTAATAAAGATTTTTACGGCACTTTCTTAACCTATGTAGGTTATATAATTCTTTACATAAGTTTATTAACTATAATGTTTTATGGAAGAACACGATTTAAAGATGTTGCTAGGAGATTAAATAAGTTAACAAACAAAAGATTAACAGTTATTTTCTTTTTAGTTATACCAACCTTAGTTATTTCTCAGCACAACAATCATACAACGAATACACCCATTCCAGATTCGTTAACAAAAAAATTTATTGTCAATGAAAGCCATTCAAGTAAATTTGGTCAATTATTGATTCAAGATTCTGGGGGCAGAATGAAACCAATAAATACATTCTCATCCGAACTACTAAGAAAAGTTAGTAAATCTGACAGGTTCCAATCTATGAACTCTGATCAAGTATTGTTATCAATTTTTAGAAATCCCTTAGCATGGTATTCAGAACCAATCATTTATTTAAAAAGAGGAAATGACAGTATCAGATCTATTTTAAAAATTCCCAAGGATCAAAAATATGCTGCTTTTATGGATTTTTTTGATTTTACAGGAAAATATAAATTAGCCCCTTTTTTAGAAGATGCTTATAAGTCCTCTTTACCCAACCAGTTTGAAAAAGACTTTATTGAGTCTGACCGTAAGGTAAACCTAATGTTCTCTGCTCTTGAGGGAGATATTTTAAAAATATTCCCAATTCCTCTAGATCAAAACGATAAATGGATTGCACCAAATGAATCAAGTGATTATTATTTTGAAGAGTTCAAAGATTCATTATTTATAAATAATATAATCCCACTTTATTTGAGATCTCTTGATAAAGGTGTTTCAACAAATAATTATGCAGACGCAAATCAACTTCTCGAAAGCATTAAAGGTTATCAATTTAAATATGCATCCGATATAATTCCATCCGATAAAAAAATAAATGCTGAAATTTTATATAACAAGTACGATATTTTCAGAAATTTATTTCTTTATTATTTCCTTGCCGGTTTACTGTTTTTTGTATTCATCATACTGAATATCTTTTCCGAAAACAAATTGATAAATAATTTTATGAAATACATTTTCATAATTTTTAGGTCATCAATTGTTATTTTATTTGTTGCCCATACTTTTGGATTAATTGCTAGATGGTATATTTCTGGTCATGCTCCATGGGGAGATGCTTATGAATCAATGATTTACGTGGCTTGGGCCACTATGGGTATTGGACTTCTTTTTATAAAGAAATCAGATTTGACACTTGCTTCAACCTCTTTTGTTACATCAATGATTTTGATGATAGCTCATTGGAATTGGATGGATCCGTCAATTGCAAATTTAGTTCCAGTTTTAAATAGTTATTGGTTAATGATACATGTGTCTGTGATTGTAGGAAGCTATGGGCCATTTGCTTTGTCAATGATACTAGGTTTTGTGTCTTTACTTTTAATTGTTTTTATTACAAAATCTAACAAGGAAAAAATTAAAAATCAACTCTCTGAACTTACAATGATAAACGAATTATCTGTTACAGTTGGATTAATCATGTTAACAATTGGTAATTTTTTAGGTGGGATGTGGGCTAATGAGAGTTGGGGAAGATATTGGGGTTGGGACCCAAAAGAAACATGGGCTCTAATAAGCATTTTAATATATGCTTTTATCTTACACATGAGGTTAATTCCTAAACTTCGTGGGAAATGGTTATTTAATTTAATGACAATACTAGCATTTGCTAGTATTGTCATGACATACTTTGGAGTAAATTTTTATTTGGTAGGCTTACATTCATATGCCTCAGGTGATAAAGTAATAACACCCAATTTTGTTTACTGGAGTATTTTTATTGTATTTATTTTAGCCGGTTTATCACGGTATAAATTTGTTAGATATCTTAAAAAATAATTTTTGGAATTATTTTTGATCTTTAAATATTAGTATGAGAATATTTGTTTTGTTTTTTTTCTTTATTAGCTACAGTTATTCCCAGGTAGAAAATAGTAACAAAAAAATTGTATTGCCACCACCAGCTAAGAAGACCTTGATACCCCCTATTACAAAACAAAATCCCAATGCTTTTACTGTTTTAAAAAGTCCAAATAATCCCCAAAAATCTGTCATGGAACAGGATAGAGAATATTTTGTTGATCCTGGTAAAAAATATTTAAAAAAATTAAAAGTTGATGAAAACAAAAAAAACCCAAATGAATACTTGGGAGACGCTTATTTAGGGGATGTTTCAACTGTTTCCAAAAAAGCAAATATTGTTTGTAGAGATTTTGAGTATATGGATGGTGACCGTGTTTCAATTTTAGTTAATGATGAAGTGGTCGTTGAAAATCTAACACTAACATATGAGTTTAGAGGAATTAATTTGAAATTGAAAGAAGGTTTTAATAAGATTGATTTTGTTGCGTTAAACCAAGGTTCCTCTGGTCCTAACACTGCCGAACTAAGAATTTATGATGATTCAGAAAATTTGTTATCGGCTAACCAATGGAATTTAGCTACAGGCTCTACAGCTACTTTAATAATCGTAAAAAAGTAATTTTAGAATTGTTCTAAAAGCTCAGACTGTTTTCTTATTGAGTTAATAAATTCACTTTTAAGTTTTTCAACCAACTCTTGAACACTCGGACAGTCATTTATACTTGTCACGCCGTGTCCTGCGGACCAGATTGTTTTCCACGCCTTAGCTTCGGCTTCAGCAGCACTAAGTTCCTTACCAAAGTCAATTTTCTTTGTATTTTTCCACATTTCCTCTGTAATTCCCATAGCTTCTAAACTTGGTCTTAAAAAGTTGGCATTTACCCCTGAGACTGCTGCAGTGTAGACAATATCATTAGCATCAGAGTTAATTATCATGTCTTTATATCCCTCATCAGCTAAACTTTCTTTAGTATTAATAAACCTAGTACCCATATATGCAAAATCTGCTCCCATTTGTAAGGCAGCTGCAGCATCAACTCCTGTACTTATACAACCTGATAAAATTAGGGTCTTATTGAAAACTTTTTTTACTTCTGAAATTAATGACATAGGGTTTAAGGTGCCACCATGTCCACCAGCACCAGCAGAAACTAAGATTAAACCATCAACACCAGCCTCTGATGCTTTTTCTGCATGTCTTTTTTTGATTATATCGTGATAGACTAAGCCTCCATATGAATGGATAGCTCCAACAACCTGTGAGACAGCACCTAATGAAGTAATCACAATTGGAACTTTATGTTTTACACATATTTTTAAATCTGCACGTATTCTGGGATTTGTATTATGAACAATTAGATTGACTCCAAAAGGAGCTGCTTTCTTTCCTGTTTCTTTCTCAAATGCAGCAAGTTCCTCTTTTATTTGTATTACCCATTGTTCAAACCCTTCTGTGGTTCTGTGATTTAAAGCAGGAAAAGTTCCAACGATTCCACTCTTGCAACATTCAATTACCAATTTTGGACCAGATATTAAAAATAATGGTGCAGCTATAATTGGAACTGAAAGGTCCTTGTAGAAACTAGGTTTACTCATACTTGAATTATTTCCATCTGGGTTTTCTTTTTTCCCGAAGAGATTTAATGCCTTCAATGAAATCATCTGTTTTTTTTAGTTTATGTAATTCGTCATTTAATTTACCAATGATTTTTTTATCCACATAAATATTTTGAAAAGATTTTAAACCATTGATTATGGCATTTGGTGATTTTTCTAGAATAGTTTTAATCCAATCAGACACATTTTCTTCGATATCAATGTCATTTATTTTATCAATTACATTCATTTCCACACATTCTAAGGCACTAAGTGAGGAACCTCTTAAACACCAATCTAATGCTTTTTTGGCTGGCATTACTTTTATTAGTGCATCCAAAACTTGGAATGGAAATAAACCCCTATCAACCTCCGGAAGGCAAAGTTGAACATTTGATTTTGATATAACATAATTACAGCATAGAATTAGTAAAACCCCACCACCATATGCATCACCCTCAACAACAGCAAGTTTAGGTTTGTGTAATTGATTAAATATTTCTGACAGAGGAGTGGTGTTATTATTTTCTTTGAAGTCATATAAGTCTAAACCCGCACAAAAAATATTCCCAGTTGACCTGTATACAACTGCTCTAATTAAATTATTTTTATTTGCATATTTAGTGCACTTCATAAGCTCATCAAGCATTAATGAATCGATTGCATTTTTTTTCTCAGGACGATTTAATGTAATTTCAAGCACAAAGTTGTTTTCTTTGACTTTTATATGTTTAAAATTTTTAAAATCTTTCATATTAATCTACATTCTAAAAGTACCAAATGAATCACTTCCGTTTATATCTTCTTTGTATATGATCTCTAGACATAACCTTAAATAATCTCTTGTATTTCTTGGGTCTATTACCGAGTCATCCATAACATTTGATGTAGAGTGCCAGATTGATGTTTTTTTTTCAGAATCATAAATTAAATTTTTTTTCTCTCTATTCAACTTACGTTTATCTATCTTTTTATTTGCCTTTAAAGCTGAATTTATTTTAATAATTTCCATAACACCAGCAAGTTGTTCAGAACCCATAACACCAGATTTTACATTTGGATATGCAAATAAAAACCTTGGACTAAATGATCTTCCACACATGGCATAATTTCCTGCACCATAAGAATTACCAACCAGTAATGTTATATGAGGCACTTCACTTCCAGCAACAGCGTGAATTAATTGAGATCCATGATTGATTATTCCATTTTGTTCATGCCTTCTTCCAACCATAAATCCAGTTGTATTTTGAATAAATAAAAGTGGCACATTTGATTTATTTGCAAGTTGTATAAATTGAGTAGCTTTTTTCGCAGATTCACTAAATATTACCCCATTACTCGCTAGAATTCCTATTTTCTTATTGTTTATCATTGACCAACCACACACTAGAGTAGGACCAAAACTTTCTTTAAATTCAAAGAACTCTGAATTATCAACGAACCTTACAATTAAATCCCGAATATCAAAAGGGGTTTTTAAATTAAACGGTATGATTCCTAAAATTTCATTTTTATCAAATTTAGGGGGATTAATATCTTTATGCGATTCGTAGCTGACATCATTAATGTTGAATTCTACAATTTTTCTTGCGATATTAATAGCTTCATCTTCAGATTTAGCAAGAAAATCTGAAACACCGGAAATATTACTATGCATCTTTGCACCACCCAATTCCTCATCATTAGACTCTTCATTTGTGGCCATTTTTACTAGGGGAGGGCCTGCCAAAAAAACCTTGGCTTTATCTTCTTGCATAATGGTATAGTCTGACATACCAGGAAAATATGCACCCCCTGCAGTAGCATTACCAAATACAACTGATATAGTTTGAATACCAATTTTACTGCGATATGACATCTCCTTAAATATTTTACCATAATTGTTAAATACAGTGTCTTGATCTGGAAGATTAGCGCCCCCACTTTCTACAAGGTTTATTGTCGGAAGCTTATTTTCTTTTGCGATTTCACAAAGGCGAAGGTTTTTAAGACTTGTTGCATAATCAACAACACCTCCTTTTTTTGTTCCAATATTCGCATTTATAATACAAAGTTTTTTTGAAACAAAAGCAATTCCGCAAATGGTAGTACCACCTGGTCCAAAGCCATTTTCGTGATTTAGGCCTGCAAGCGGCATTAGTTCAAGAAACGGACTATCTAAATCTATGAGTTTTTTGATTTTTTCGGTTGCTAAAGATTTACCTCTTTTTTTTGCTCGATCAAGTGCAATTTCTGAGCCCAAAATCTTGGTTTTATCTAAATTTTTATTTAGAACATCAATTAGCTCTAGCATTGCTTTTTTATTCGACTTAAAGGATGCGCTCCTGTTGTTAATTGATGATATAAATGAGTTCATAATCATTTACTAAGATAGCTAATATATCAGTAAATTATCAAGCAACAGAGTGTTATAAATTATCTCAAAAATAAATTGTTATATTTAGCTTTTATGAACGAAAAATTTTATGATTTTCCATTTTATAAATGGGAAAAAGAAAAAGCAAATGACCCCTTTTTAAGACAACCCTTCGGAGATGATTGGGAAGAATATACATGGGCTGAAGTAGGAGTTATGTCAAGAAAATTAGCAACTGCTATTGAAGGTTATAACCTTCCTCCAAATTCTCACATTGGATTGATTTCAAAAAACTGTCGTGAGTGGGTTATAGCTGATCTAGCCATTATGATGTCAGGTCATATTTCTGTTCCTTTTTTCCCCACTTTAAAGTCGTATGAATTAGAAAATCTTATTGAGTTTGGAGAAGTTAAACTTCTTTTTGTTGGAAAATTAGAGAATTGGGAAGAACAAGAAAAAGGAGTTAAAAACGTACCTCTAATTTCTTTTCCAACTTATCAAAATCATTCAAAAATTAAAAAATCTGTTAAATGGGTAGATATTATGAATGAAAATGAACCAAAAAAAGATGATTATTATCCTAAAATGGAGGATATATGGACAATAATATTTACGTCTGGTACAACAGGAGATCCAAAAGGTGCTGTATTAGATTACAGAACAGTTTTTTTAACTAAGATTATTATTGAAAGTGAAGTTAACCCTCTTGCTGTGGATAAGATGGGTAATAATACTTTTATTTCATATATGCCTCTCAATCATATATTTGAAAGAGTTGTTATAGAGTTTTCGTGCCTTAGGTATGGCGGAACAATATCATTTGTAGAATCACTGGAAACGTTTGGGAAAAATCTGGCAGATGTCCAACCAACAACTTTTGCAGGTGTACCTCGAATTTATAATAAATTCAAAGAAAAGGTTCTTGAAAAAATGCCACAAAAAAGACTAAACATTTTATTAAAAATACCATTGATTTCAAGTTTAATAAAGAAAAAAATTAAGAAATCTTTAGGTTGGTCAAGAGCCAACGCAATAGTTAGTGGTGCTGCATTTTTACCTCAGGCATTAATTGATTGGTATAAAACACTAGGTGTTAACATACTAAATGGGTATGGAATGACTGAAAACTGTTGTGTGTGCTCATATTTAGATACTGTAAATATTGAAGGAAAGGGCTCAGTCGGTATTCCATGGGATGCAGTTGATATTAAAATTGGTGATGAAGGCGAAATATGGACTAAAAGTCCGTATTTATTGAAAGAATATTACAAAAATAAAGATTTAACAAGTGAGGTTAAGAAAGATGGCTGGTTCAACACCGGTGATAAGGGTTATTTGGACGACAAAGGATATTTATTTATTACAGGAAGAGTAAAAGATATATTTAAAACATCCAAAGGTAAATATATTGAACCCTCTGTTATTGAGGCTGAGTTTGAAAAAGCTAATTTGTTTCAGCAGGTTTGTGTTGTTGGTTTAAATTTGCCTCAGCCAATTTTACTGGGTGTCCCCAACGAAACTGCCCTATTAAATAAACAAGATACAACTGAGAAAATGAATGGGTTTTTACAAAAAATTAATTCTGGGATGGATAATTATAAAAAAATCGAAAAAGTTGTTTTTGTAAAGCAAGAGTGGACACCTGATAATGACCTTACAACCCCAACACTGAAAATTAAACGCGCAAAAATAGATGAGAGGTTTTCAGAAGATTATGAAAAATGGTACAAACATGAGGAAAGCATTCTTTGGGAGTAATGTTTTTTTTAATTAAATCATTAAATTAGTACCAAATTTAAAAAAATGAGAAAATTTATTTTATTAACAGTACTTTCCTTGATCACTTTCTCTTGCGAAACGCCAGTCAAGCAAGATGCTGAAATGGAAAGAGCTCCTGGTTTTTTAAGAGCTGGGGGAGAACAACTCAATGCATATGAAGCAAGTCCTGAAAATCTTGATATTTGGGATAAATATATTGATGCTCATAACAATCGTGATTTAGAATTAATTGCTAGTATGAATATTGATTCAACTGATCTGGGAAACTTTAGAATTTTATCTCCTAATGGACAAATTATTTTGGGTTCTGATACTCAAATTGAATTTTTAAAAGGTTGGTTTGAAGCTGAGAATCCAAAGTGGAAAACAAACTTCTCCTTCTCCATGAGATTGGAAGGCCAAAAAGGCGAATGGGTAATAACTGGTTCTGAGGTTAAAAAGACAGTGGACGGAGAGGAAGTTACCACTTATGATGTTGCCGATGTATATATTGAGGATGGAAAAATTGGTGCTTTTTGGGTTTATTCACGAGCTGCTGTTCCCGTAGAATAATACAGATATATTTAAAAAAAAAGGGAGATTTATGTCTCCCTTTTTTATATATTAATTATTATGAACAGAAACTCATCATTGGATGATTTTATTAAATACCTAGAGAAGAGACTTGATCAAGGTAATTATAAAAATTCTGTTCACAAAAT
>QOQA01000023.1 GCA_003331875.1 Cryomorphaceae bacterium
CTTAGAAAGAACCTTCACTTAACAAGACAAGCAGAAAGGGCATTAAAAACAACATTTTTAGAGGCTAAATTATTTCAAGGCAATTCAATAAATACTGCCCACTTATTACTTTGTATTTTAAGAAATGAAAATGATCCTACAACTAAATTGCTTGAAAAACTTAACATTAATTATGAATCAGTTAAAGATTTGTTTAAAGATTTGATGTCAGAATCCAATGATACGCACGAACAATCAACCTCATCTCAAACTTTTGATGATTCTGAAAGTAATGATGATTCCATTGAAGAAAATCCGTTTTCTGTAAAATCAACACCATCAAAAAATAAAAAATCTAAAACACCTGTTCTTGATAACTTTGGTCGTGACCTAACATCCTATGCCTCTGAAGGTAAACTTGATCCTATCATTGGAAGAGAAAAAGAAATAGAACGTGTTTCTCAAATACTTAGTAGAAGAAAGAAAAACAATCCTTTATTGATTGGTGAGCCTGGGGTTGGAAAATCTGCTATTGCTGAAGGATTAGCATTAAGAATTGTTGAACGTAAAGTTTCCAGATTATTATATAACAAAAGAGTTATTTCACTCGATCTTGCAAGTGTTGTTGCAGGAACAAAATATAGAGGTCAATTTGAAGAGAGAATGAAAGCAGTTATGAATGAGCTTGAAAAGAATAAGGATGTAATCTTATTTATTGATGAAATTCACACAATTGTGGGTGCAGGAGGAGCAATGGGTAGTTTAGATGCATCAAATATGTTCAAACCTGCACTAGCAAGAGGTGAAATTCAATGTATTGGAGCTACCACACTAGATGAATACAGAAAATACATTGAAAAAGATGGTGCTCTTGAAAGAAGATTCCAAAAGATCATTGTTGAACCTACAAGTATAAAGGAAACAATTGAAATCCTTAATAACATAAAAGATAGATATGAAGATCATCACAATGTGAAGTATACTGACTCTGCTATTGAGGCTTGTGTAAAATTGACCGATAGGTATGTCAATGATCGTAATTTACCTGACAAAGCGATTGACGCAATGGACGAAGCTGGATCACGTGTACACATTACCAACATGGATGTTCCTGAAAAAATTATTGATCTTGAAAAAAGATTAGAAAAGGTTAGAGAAAAAAAGAATTCTGTTGTAAAAAATCAAAAATATGAAGAGGCTGCTAGGCTTAGGGACGACGAAAAAAGAATTGAAAAAGAATTGCTATCAGAACAAGAGAAATGGGATAATGAGCTCAAGAAAAAACGAGAAATGGTTGACGAGGAAAACATTATTGAAGTTATATCACTAATTTCTGGTGTTCCAATAACCAGTTCCAAAGATGAAAGTCATGAGCTTGAAATAAATTTAGAGAAGAGTCTTAAAAATAGTATTATTGGACAAGACCAGGCTGTAAAATCTGTCGTCAATGCCATACAAAGAAATCAAACAGGTCTTAAAGATCCAAACAAACCAATTGGATCATTTATATTTTTGGGTCAAACTGGTGTTGGAAAAACACAACTTGCCAAATGTCTTGGGTTAGAATTGTTTAAGAAGAAGGATTCACTTATTAGAGTTGATATGAGCGAATACATGGAAAAATTTTCTATAAGCAGGTTAATTGGTGCTCCACCTGGATATGTTGGATATGAAGAAGGGGGACAATTAAGTGAAAGAGTAAGAAGGCAACCTTATTCAATTATATTACTTGATGAGATCGAAAAAGCTCACCCTGATGTATTTAATATGCTTTTACAAGTTCTAGATGATGGTTTTTTAACAGACAGCGTTGGAAGAAAAGTTGACTTCAAAAATACTGTTATTATAATGACTTCAAATATTGGGACAAGAAAGCTAAAAGATTTTGGAAATGGCGTTGGTTTTGATACAAATTACATGAAAGATTCTGAAAACAAAAACATACAAGATGTTCTTAAGAAAAGTTTAAGTAAAAAGTTCTCACCAGAATTTCTAAACAGAATTGATGAAATCGTTGTTTTCAATCATCTAAGTGTTGATGATATTGAAAAAATTGCCAAAATTGAAATTACCAAATTTGTTGAGAGGTTAAAAGAGATTGATTATTTAATCAAAATTGATAATAAGGCAATTAAATTTATAGCAAAAGAGGGTTATGACAAAGAATACGGAGCAAGACCAATCAAACGTGCAATACAAAAATATCTCGAAGATGTAATTGCAAAAGAAATTGTTCAAAACAATTTCAAAAAGGGAGATAAAATTAATGTCACCTTCACTAAAGATCAATTAGAAATAAAAAAAATCTAATTTATTTAAAGTCAAAACCTTGATCAAGACAACCCCCCTATTTAACAGTCATGTCAACTTGGGTGCAAAGATGGTTGATTTTGCTGGTTTTAAAATGCCAATTCAATACCAAGGTATTACTACGGAGCATTTAAATGTTAGAAATCAAGTAGGTATTTTTGACGTTTCTCATATGGGTGAATTTAAAATCTTCGGTAAAGATTCAACCAAATTTTTAAATTACATATGCTCCAACAATATTGAAAAAATAAGTATTGGCAAAGCTCAATATAATTTATTAATGAATCCAAGTGGTGGAATAATTGATGATCTTATAGTATACAGAACAGCAATCAGTGAATATATGTTAGTTGTTAATGCTGCAAATATTTCAAAAGGTTATGATTGGATTAAAAAAAATATAAATGGTTTTGAATGCGAGATAAAAAATATTTCAGATGAAATTGGTTTAATCTCTGTACAAGGTCCAAATTCTACAAATCTTTTAAATAAAATTTTTACAGGAAAAAATATTCATGACCTTACAAGGTTTTGTTTTAAAAATATTGGAAATATAAATGGTTTTAAAAAAAATATAATTGTTTCTAAAACAGGATACACTGGCTCTTTAGGGTATGAGATATATATTGATAATGACGACATTCTTTTGCTGTGGAAACAACTCTTAAATTTAAGTGACAAATATAAAGTTATGCCTGTTGGACTAGGAGCAAGAGATACACTTAGATTAGAAATGGGTTATTGTTTATATGGAAATGACATTAATGATGATATAACGCCTTTTGAAGCTAATTTGATGTGGGCCACGAATCTTAATAAAAATTTTATTGGAAAAGAAAAATTATTGCACTCCATTAGGAATTCTGAAAAAAGAATGATAAACTTTAAAATGATTGAAAGAGGAATACCTAGAAGTGGATATAAAATATTTAATCAAGAGAAAAAAAATATTGGATATGTAACCTCAGGAACATTCTCTCCTACTGAGAAAATTGGTATAGGAATTGGGTACGTCAAAAGTAGTAACAATAGTAACTTATTTATAAAAAATAGAGATAAATACTTATCTATAAAAATAATAAAACTACCAATCCGTGGGCAGAGCATTTGAGTTTAGAAAAGCCAGGAAGCTTAAAAGATGGGCTACAATGGCAAAAACGTTTACAAGAATTTCTAAAGATATTGCAATGGCCGTTAAAGATGGAGGTCCAAATATCGATTCAAATTTTAGATTAAGATCAATTATTCAAAATGCAAAGTCAGCAAACATGCCAAAAGACAATATTGAAAGAGCAATAAAAAATGCAAGCAATAAAAATTTTGACAACTACAAGGAAGTTATTCTTGAGGGATATTCATCAGGTGGTATTGCAATAATTTTGGATTGCATAAGTGATAATAATAATAGAACAGTAGGAAATATAAGAAGCTATTTTAACAAAACAGATGGAAACTTAGCAACAAATGGATCTGTTGAATTTCTTTTCAAAAAGGTTTGTTTTTTTAAAATTACAGCTGATGAAAATGAAGAAGAGCTTGAACTTGAATTGATAGATTTTGGATTAATAGAAATGGAAGCTGATAATAATTCTGACTTTTTAATCATCTACGGAGAATTTGATTCTTATGGGAAACTATATCAAGAATTAGAAAAAAGAGAGATTGAAGTTGTTGAATCAGATTTTGAAAGAATACCGGTAAACTACAAAAGTATAAATGAGCATCAATTAAAAATCTTCAATAAGTTTATTGAAGTATGCAACCAAGATGAAGACATACAAAAAATTTCACATAATCTTCAATTATGAATATTCAACAATCTTCCCCTTTATTCCATTAAAAAAGCCTCTAAATTTATTTATATCTTTAGAAAAATCTGAGGAAGTTTCAAAAGGTTGAGAAAAATTTACAACTTTTTCGCTGTAATTGAGGGAAACACATATAACAGGAACTCTTGCTCTTTTTGCAATATAATAAAAACCTGTCTTCCATTTTTCAACTTTTTTTCTTGTACCCTCGGGTGAAATAGCCAATCTAAATACATTTTTTCTGGAATATATTTTAGCAATTTCTTCAACAGTGTTTGATTTACTATTTCTATCGACAGCAGTTCCGCCCATATATTGCATAAAAATATTTAAAGGAAAAAAAAACAATTCCTTTTTGCCAATAAAATTAATTTTAACCTTAATAATTTTTCTAACCATAACACAAACTATAAAATCAAACCAATGAGTGTGGGGTGCTACAATTATCACACACTTTTCTGGTAATAAATTAAAATTACCTGAGACTTTCCATTTGAATACTTTGAAAAATAAAAAATTAATCATTTGAAAAATATTTTCTTGCTTCTTGTAAATCAGATTGAGTATCAATCGAAAGAGCCTCACCACTAACTTGGATCATTTTAAATTTAAAATTATTTTCAACAATTCTTATAGCCTCAATTTTTTCTTTCTTTTCATTTAAAGTTGGATCAATTGATCCAAATCTTTTCAATGCTAATTTTCTAAATGCATATACTCCAATATGTTTAAAATATATGCTACAGTTTTCATTAAATTCTCTGGTGAATTTGATAGCGCAATGATTTTCATCTGTTTTCACTTTAACAACACTACTTTTTTTTGCAGTAAAACTGTCAACTTCAGTCATTAATGAAACAACATCTATTTTGTTCTCATTATCATTTTCAAAAACATTAATAATTTTTTCAATTTGTATTTTTTTTAGGAATGGTTCGTCACCTTGTATATTAATAATTATTTCACAATCAAAATTATCAACAAACTCTGCTATTCTGTCAGAACCAGTTTCGTGTATTTTTTTACTTATGAAATATTTTATTTTGTACTTTTCAAGTACTTTAGAAATCTCAAGTGAATCAGTGACAACAACTACCTCATTGAAAATATTAAAGTTTAAAAGGCTTGTGAATGTTCTAACTATCAGAGGAATTCCACCAATATTTTTTAACATTTTTTTTTCAAGTCTGGTAGACTGCAGTCTAGCAGGAATTAAAGCAATAATCGACACTGTCCAAAATTAATTATTAATGTTTGTTAATTTAAAAAAAATTGTAGTTTTGTTTTTCTGATGAAAAAATTTGAATTAACAGAAAAAAACAGAAATATTGCCACATATGTGCTTTACTTCCTTTCAGTAATATTAGTTTTTTTAATTTTTAGATCAATAAACTCTCCAATCAAATTTAACGATGTTAAAAACGAAAGATACTCAAAGGTTATTGATAGATTGAAAGATATCAGAAATGCGCAAATAGCTTTTAAAAGTGTTAATGGCATATATTCAAATGATTTTCAAGAATTGATAAGGTTTGTTGACTCAGCTGAGTTTACAATAACCCAAAAAAGAGACTCTAGTTACATAGAGTATGATAGAATTTATAGAATTGATATGCTAAGAGAAATAATTGTAACAGATACTCTGGGTTTTGTATCAGTTAAAGATTCTCTATTTGCAAACAGTTTGGATTATAAAGATATGGCATCAGTACCAATTAATGGTATTGAAAGTTTGTTTTCACTAAAAGCTGATATCATTGACAAAAATGGCTATAATGTTCCAGTTTTTGAAGTAAGAGTTCCAAAAGATATTGTTCTCTTTGATCAAAATAAAGATTTATTGAGTCAAGAAAAAGAAACCATCTCGGTAGATGGCGTTAATGGTCCTGACTTAGTTTTAGGCTCACTCACTGATGTTAGTACCAGTGGTAATTGGCCAACAACTTTCGATGTTGAAACAAAATAAATTAATCAAGGTTTATCTAGATTTAGTCCTAACACCAACCTTTGTTTATTCACAGCTAAAGGATTATGACAGGGGTAATATTTTCCTGAGAGAAAGGTTAGATTATGAAAAATTATCTGAACCTAGCTCATTGCTTTCAAAAATTAAAAAGATATTAGAAATTATAAATATTGATTTATATGATGTGGTTGAACCAAAATTTATTTTTGATAACGACTATTATGTTTTTGTTCCAGATTCTTTATATCTCAAAGGAAAAGAAAAAACTTTTTTAAAGTTTAATACGTCATTAGAAAGTGATGATTATATTACTGCTGACAACATTGAAAAATTGAATATTTATAATGTCTATCTTCCATATGTTAATATCAATAATTATTTAATAGATAAATTTAAAAAGCTTGAGTTTTACCATTACAATACAGTTTTAATAAATAAAATTATTAATATAAATAGTTCTTATATGTGTCATTCTTTCATTGAAAATAGTGATCTTAAAATATTATTCGTAGAGAATGGTGAAATCTTATTTTTTAATTCCTTTTCGTATAAATCATTAGATGATATTTTATATTATATACTACTTGCGGTAAAAGACAAAAGCTTAAAAGATAATGATATCCCAATAAACATATATGCAAATAAAAAAATTCAAGAAATTAAGGTCAAATTTAACAGCTTCTTAAAAAATGTTTCTGTAATAGAGCATGACGGGTTTAATCAAATTCTTTAATTAATGAGAATTATTTCTGGAATCTTAAAAGGAAAACATTTAAAAATTCCAAAAAATATCAAAGTTAGACCTACAACAGATCAGTCAAAAGAAGCACTATTTAATATTCTTAATAATAGATTCAATTTTAATGAAATTAAAGTGTTAGATCTATTTTCTGGAACTGGTTCAATGAGTTTTGAATTTTCCTCGAGAGGAGTTAAAACAGTATATTCTGTAGATAAAAACTATAATTCGATAAAATTTATTAAAAATTTTTGTATTGAGAATGATTTAAATATTAAGGCTGTTAAAGCGGATATATTCAAATCTAAACTACAATTTAATGTAAGATTTGATATAATATTTGCTGATCCTCCGTATTCAAACAGAGAAGAATATTATACTGAACTTATATCAATACTTAGGGAAAAATTAAATCACTCAAAAGGGTCGTTACTTATATTAGAACACCCTGAGACTATCAATTTTACAAAATATAGGACCGTGTTAGAAAAAAGGAAATACGGAGGTTGTTTATTTACCTTTATAATTCTATAAAATATTAATAATCAAGGATTTGTTTATAGATATTTAAACTATTATTATAGATTTTACTTTTTCTTTCCTGCCTTAAATAAATATTCCTTTTCTTGTTTAGAAAGACTATCATAACCTGACTCTGAAATTTTATCAAGTATGGAATCTATTTTTTTTTGATTAAAATTACTGTCAGTATTTTTTTTAAAAGTTTTTCTTTTTTTTGATGATTCAAAAAAGCTAAAAAAAGAGTCAATGAAATTAGTGCTGTATAAGTTTCGATAATAATAATAACCCCAAAATGCACCACCAATGTGAGCAATATGCCCCCCAGCGTTTCCATTAGGTATTTGAATAATATCGAATAGAAATAAAAAAATTGCCAAATACAACAATTTTAAATCAAAAAAGAAGATCCTAATTCTATAATTGGGGTTATAGAATGTTAAAAAGAATATAATTGATGAAACACCGGCTGATGAACCAATCATTGATGATTTAATTCCACTAAAAACAGGAAATAGATTGTAGCTAATTATATATGAAATCCCACCGGCAATTATTCCGCTAAAAAAAAGATGTTTTAAAGTTTTTTTTCCAAATAAATCAAGAACAATACTGCCAAAATAATAGAATAAAATCATATTCCAGAAAATATGAGAAAATGAATTTAGATTATGAAAAAAACCATATGTGAATATGGACCATGGCTTAAATATGAGCTCATTAAAATCAGCTGAGATATAAAACCATTTGAATATTGATTGTGACTGAAATTTAAATTTAAAAAGATAAACAACTACATCGATTAAATAGGGAAAAAAATGTATACAAACTATATAAAATATTAGCTTTTGAACAATGTTGAAATTATTTAAATAATATCCAATCCTATCTCTTAATTCCATCTTCTATTGTTAAATTGTGATTTTTTCCAATACCACATCATTAAGAAACCTGTTATTGCACCACCAATATGCGCAAAATGGGCAATAGAACCTATAGAGGCTGAGGTTAATCCAAAAAACAAATCAACAACAATTAAACCAGGAACTAAATACTTGGCTTTTACTGGCACTGGCGGAAACAACAACATAAGCTTTGTATTGGGAAACATAAATGAAAAAGCTACAACTATTCCGTATATAGCACCTGATGCACCAATCATTGGGGTATTAAAATCACTGTAAGCAGATAGCATTTCTGCTTCGGAAATAAAGTCAAGTATATATGTTGGATATGTTGCTGTTTTTAAAACACTAACAATTTGCTCTTGACTAATACCAGCGTCAGATAAAATATTTGTGAAAGAATTAATATTTACAAAGTTTGAATAATTTTGAAGTACTGCCGCACCAATCCCACAAGAAAAATAAAAAAATAAAAACTTGTTTTTCCCCCAAATATTAACAAGTGTAGATCCAAACATCCATAATGCAAGCATATTGAAAGCGAGATGCATTATATTTCCATGCATAAACATGTGACTAACTAGTTGTGTATACAGGAATTTATCGTTTTCAAAATAGAATAAAGAAAAGATATCTCTACTAATTGAATATGAGAATTGTGATCCCACATAAAAGATCAAGTTAATCACTAATAATTGCGTAATAATAATAGGCGTTCTAGTCATTAATTAAATTTTGAATTAATGTTATCAATGCTGAATTTAAAAATTATCTTTTTGTTCTGAGGACACAAATTTGATTCTTTACAATTAAAGATTCTGTTAAGCAGAAGATCCTGCTCTTTTTTATTTTTTAATCTTAATATTTTTTTTGATTTTGCTTTTGCAAGCAACTTAGCTATATGATCGTTTACACTTGGGTACAACTCTTCAAAACCTGATGAGTTTTTTTCAACAATATACATAAAAACAGACTCAACTTCCTTAAAATCAAATATCGGATGAATGGATGTAACATTAATATTATTTTTTTGAACAGAAAAGACAAAACCTAAGTGATTAAGAATGTTTTTTACTGATTTAATTATTAAAATATCATTCGGTGAGAAACTTATTTCAATTGGATATAACAAACTCTGTGACAAATTCTTTTTATTACTAATTTCATCAAGAAGCTGTTCATAATAAATTCTATAATAGGCTCTTTTTATATCAATAACTAATAGGTCAGTTTTGCTTTTAGTAATTAAAAATTTATTAGAAAAATCAAAAACTGGATATTCATTAATTAATTTTAAATCAATATCATCAAAAATTGATATACTTTCATTTTTAATTGACGCTTCATTAGAAATAGAATCTTTGATTATGTCAGTGGTTTCAAAGGGGCTAAAATTATAATCTACCTCCACTTTAGGAGGTGAAACTCTCATCTCATAGTGGGTTGATAAATTAATGTCATTATTAAAGTCAATGTTAGGAATAACATTAAATTTTCCAAGGCTATGTTTTATTGTAGACATAATTATAGCATATATTATATTTTCATCATCAAATTTCACCTCAATTTTTGAGGGATGAACGTTTACATCAATTTTAGCTGGGTCGCTATCCAAAAATAAAATATATGAGGGTTTTATTTCCTTTTCAACAAGACTTTCATAAGAGACTGAAATTGCATGGTTTAAATAACTGCTTTTGACATACCGATTGTTTATAAATAAAAACTGGTTATTTCTAGATTTGTTTAAATATTCAGGCTTAAAAATATATCCTCTGATTTTGATAAGATTTGTTTTTTCTTCAATTGGAATTATTTTTTTTTCTACTGATTTTCCTAAAACCTCCACTATTCTTTTTTTTTGATTTCCCTTTTTTAAATTGTATACAAGTTGATTGTTATGTCTGAGTGTAAATTCAATTTCAGGATGAGAGAGCGATAACCTAATGAACTCATTCATTAAGTGCTTAAACTCTATTTTATCCGATTTTAAGAACTTTCTTCTTGCTGGAACATTATAAAAAATATTACTTGATGTCACAGTTGTACCCTTAGCACCTTCCTCTATAGAGCGCTTAGAAATATCATTATTTTCAACTTGAATAAAGTTTCTGACACCATTATTGTTGTCACAAGACGATATCTTTGTTTTCGAAATAGAGCAAATACTAGACAAAGCCTCTCCTCTGAATCCTTTTGATTTTAGAGCAAATAAATCATCAAATGAATTTAATTTAGAGGTAGAATGATTTAAAAAACAAATTTTTAAGTTGTTTAAGTTCATTCCATCACCATCGTCACTGACTTGAAGTTCAGTTTTACCATAATCAGTTATAAAAACATCAATTTTTTTTGCATTTGAGTCAATTGAATTTTCGACAAGTTCCTTTAGTATTGAAGAGGGTCTCTGAATTACCTCTCCGGCGGCAATTTTATTAACAACATCAACAGGAAGTGTTTTTATTGATTTACCCATTAAAAAAAATTGATAAGTCGAAATCGATGATGTACAAAAAAATTAAGATTAAGAAAACTATTATATAAAGTAAAGTCTTTGAAAATATACTATTAGATCTATTTCTGGATCTTACTCTAGCCTCATCCCATGCATTTGATTTATCAAACAAACTATTCTGTTCCCTATTTTTTGAGTATACAGAATCAAAACCATACAAATTTGTCTTGTTAGATTTAGAATATCTTGGTGAATACCTAAATTTTTTATTTCTTGGTTTTTTAAAAATATTTATCAAACTCACTTTTGAATTTTAAACTTAAATTTACAAAAAATGATGTCATTTCAAACCTTATATTATTTAAAGTAATGACTATATTTAACATCGATAATGAGAGCACAAATAGATAAGGTAATTGAGCTATTAAGCTCAAAAAAAAGAATTTCAATAACCACACATACAAATCCAGATGGTGATGCTATTGGAAGTAGTTTCGCTCTTTATCATTACCTGATCAAACTCAATCATGAAGTCAAAGTTATAACTCCAAATAAACACCCAGATTTCTTGGACTGGGTTCCAGGAATTAAAAACCTAGAGATTTATGATGAATGCCCTGATAAATGTAAAAAAATCTTAAATGAAAGTGATTTATTATTCACTCTTGATTTTAACGACTTAAAACGTGCAAGTAATTTAGGTTATGCAATAGATGAATTTAATGGCACAATTATTATGATAGATCATCATCAAAATCCTGCTGGATATAGCAATATAGAGATTTCTGAACCTGATATTACTTCAACGTCTGAAATGATATATAAGTTCATTGAGCTTTCAGATCAGATTCACATAATTGATAAAGATATAGCCACTTGTATTTATCTTGGAATGATGACAGATACAGGATCATTCCAGTACAGAGGTGTAAATGATTTAACTCATAAAATAATTTCCTCTCTTTTAAGCTTTGGGGTTGATAACAATAAAATTTATAATAGCGTTTATAATAGTAATGAAATAAGTAAGCTTAAACTTTTATCACTTGCTTTAAAAAATCTTGAATTAGTAGTTGATAAAAAAACTGCGATTATGTATCTAAATCAAGCTGATTTAATAAAAAACAACTATAGGAAGGGTGATTCGGAAGGAATCGTAAATTATGGATTAAGTCTCAAGGGAATACATTTTTCAGTAATTTTTATTGAAGATGAAAATGATACAAATAAGTTCAAGATTTCCTTTAGATCGAAAGAAGACTTTCCATGCAATGAGTTCGCATCTAAATTTTTTAATGGCGGAGGTCACTTTAATGCTGCTGGAGGTATATATAAAGGAAATTTAAATTCTGCTATAGAATACTTTAAAAAATCTTTAAATAAATTTTAATATGAAAAAAATTATAATTTTAACGCTAATATTTAGCATAAATCTCTCATGTAATATGTCACAAGAAAAAAACACAATCTACGCATCAATTGAAACAAATAAAGGAATAATTAAAATGGAATTATTTTTTGAAAAAACTCCTATTACCGTAGCCAATTTTATATCACTTTCAGATGGGTCTAACAAGAATGTTATAGATGAATATAAAAACAAAAAATATTATAATGGATTGACTTTTCATAGAGTTATTTCTGATTTTATGATTCAAGGTGGTGATCCAACAGGAACTGGCTCAGGATCACCCGGATACAAGTTTAAAGATGAAATTGTTGAAGATTTAAAACATGACTCGAAAGGAATCTTATCTATGGCGAATGCAGGTCCCAAAACAAATGGAAGCCAATTTTTTATAACACATAAAGAAACTCCATGGCTAGATGGTCTACATACTGTTTTTGGTAAAACTGTTGAGGGGTTAGATGTAATCGATAAAATATCTCAGGGAGACTCAATTTTAAATATTGAAATAATAAGAAATGGGTCTAAGGCAAAAAAATTCAATGCTTCAAAAATATTTACCAATCATTTTAAGGAGGAAGAAAAATTAAAATTAGCAACAGAAAAAGAAAAAGAAAACACTCTCAAAGAGACATCCAAAAGGCATGATAAACTTAAAGGAAAAGCTGAAGAAACAGAATCTGGCTTGAAATACATTATTACAGAAAAAGGGAATGGTCTTAAAGTTAATGAAAACAAGGTGATATTAACTCATTATGCTGTGTATTATGAAGATGGACAACTATTAGACACTTCTGTTTTGGAAATTGCTGAAGTGTTTGATATGGTCAACATTCAAAGAAAAAATGCAAATGGCTATACACCAATCGAGGCAAGAGTTGGACCAAAAGATATGATGATTTCAGGTTTTAAAGAAGGACTGAAATTACTAAGTGTTGGTGATAAAGCGATTTTATATATCCCATACTATCTAGCCTATGGTGAAATGGAAAATAGAGGAATACCAGCGAAATCTAACTTAATATTTGAAGTTGAAATTGTAGATCAACTTTAAAATGATTTCAAAATCTAGTTATTATACTTTTTTAACATTTTTTTTTGTATTAATTACATTTCTGATCAACAAATTTGAAAACTTAATTACAATAAATTATGATGTCTTGTATCCATTATGGTTCAGAACAATTTCTAGTTTTACAAATTTATTTTCATTTTCTATTGGAGATTTACTTTACTTAATATATCCAATCGCTTTTATTTATTTTTTTAGGAAGAGAAAACTGAGGAGAAAAAAACTATTAACAATCTTTTACTTTATAGCAATACCTTACATATTTTTTTATTGGTCGTGGGGGTTCAATTACAGTAGAGCTAACCCTGAATTGATTAAATACACCGATAATGAATTAATTGAGGTTACCGAGTATTATTTAAACGAAGTTAATAATTTACAACACAGCATAACTAACAATAAAGATGAACCTGTTAAAGTCGAAGATAAGTTCAGTGAATTAAGAAAAAAAACTATAAACTCCCTCAGTGTAACTACAAAACAATTTCAAATAAAAAATCTAACTAATCATCCAATAAAGACATCTCTATTTTCAACATTATTATCTTACATGGGCTTTTCAGGATATATAAATCCTTTCACCTTAGAAGCACACATAAATAAAAATATTCCAAAAATATCTTACCCATTTACAATGTCACATGAGGTTGCTCATCAATATGGCATTTCCTTTGAGAATGAAGCTAATTTTTTCGGGCTAAAAAATACTCTAAATTCGAATGACAAAGTCATTAATTATTCTGGAAAATTGATGGCTTTACAGTATCTACTATATGATTTAAGACTTAAAGACGACAAAACAGGATTAAAACTAATTAATAAATTAAATGGTGGGGTAATGAAAAACCTACAGGAAAAGAGATCTTATAATGAAAAATTCAAAAACCCTTTTGAACCATATATAAAAAAGATTTATGATATTTTTTTAAAAAGTAACAACCAAATAAGCGGTATAAAAAGCTATAATTTGGTTGTTAACTTATTAATCCAAGACTATCAATCTAAAATTAATAGCTCAGTTGCTGATTCAAGTTGATTCTTGAGTTTATCAATATCTTTACTTAAATCCTCTACCATATCATTATATTCCAAGATGAGCGACTTTGCTTTACTCAAACTCATAATGTGCATTTTTGTTGGTCCATATGATGAGTTAAATCCTCTAACCGCTACACTCAATCTATCGGAAATCGTCTCAACATCCTTCTCTCTAACATCTTTTTTTGATTTATTACCTGAGACAAAAACATCAACTTTATTAATATTATTTTGAATATTATTATATGAATCAACAGAGCCCTGAAAATTATTTGTTCTAGAAATTAGGGTTAAAATTGATTTATTAGTTTCCTTAATTTTATTGAATTTACTATTGATAACTGAAAAATCATTGTATGTGTTTTCTATTTCAATCACATATTCTTCAATTTTATCTTTGTTTGGATTACCTAAAACTCCAGATCTAATTCTCTCTACATCAAAAAATTTACTGCCGATTTTATTCACTTGACCATCATAAAAAGTGTAAACATTAAAAGAATATTTTCCTGGACTGACCCTTATACTAGGAGAATAAAACCTAGAAGAACCAGATGAAACATGGGTTCTAATTTTTTTTGATAAATCCCAAGAAACTCTATTGAAACCTTTTTTATAAGGAAAAGTAAGTCTTTCTACAAAAGAATTCTCACTATCATAGATTTCAATAATTGTGAGTGGAGATTTTTCATTTAACTCTTCATCTAACTCCTCCCAGCCGGGGAAAGGAATGTCAGAGTTAGTTTTTTCTAAATCTTTTTCGACTTTCAGTCTATTCTGTTTTTTAGTTAAAATTTCATCACTCATATAAAAAGTAAAGATTGCACCATAATCAGGGTTTTTGGCGTAGTATGTATTACTTCCTTGTGATGATGAACCAGGTCTTATCGGGTTGTACTGCAGTGCTTTTCTGGGTGTAAAAACTAAATTATCTTTAAGTGAGTTCGCAGAAATAAATCTCAAAGATGAATAATCATCAAGTACATAAAAACCTCTACCAAATGTCGCTGCAATAAGATCATTTTCTCTTTTTTGGATTGCTAAATCCCTGATGGATATTGTTGGTAAACCAGATGAAAACTTAACCCATTTATTTCCACCATTTACTGAAATATAAATTCCATATTCAGTACCTAAAAACATTAAGTTCTTATCCACATGATCTTGGACTAGTCTCCAGCAAAGAAAACCATCAGGAATACCTTCGGTTATATTTTTCCAATTTTTACCTCCATCATTTGATTTGTAAACATAGGGTTTGTAGTCACCAAACTTATGATTGTCTAGTAAAACATAAACTGTATTTGGATCGAACAAATCTGCTTTTATGTCATTCACAAATGATCCTTTTGGAACACCTGGTAATTTTTCTACGTCAACTTTTGTCCAATTTTGCCCAAAGTCTCTTGTATACTGAATTATTCCATCATCAGTGCCAGCATATATAATATTCTCATCTACTGGAGATTGAGATAATGATGTAATTGTGTTATACGTTGACATTGCATAAACATCCCAAGGGTTATCCCAACTTTGAACCTTACCCATAATCGGTAATTCAAACCTTTCTTGGTCTAATGTTAAATCAGCAGAGATAGCTTTCCATTCGTCACCCCTATTGTTAGAAACCCATACTCTTTGTGAACCAAAAAAAATTGTTTCTGAATCGTGCGGACTAACCAATATAGGTGCATCCCAATTAAACCTCTCATATGGTTCATTTAAATCATTTTGAGGTTTTATGAATGTGGCTTCACCATTTGTTCTATCTATTCTATGAATATTTCCTTGCTGAGACTGTGCATAAACTATATTTGGATTTCCTGGCTCGGTTGCAGGTTGATGACCATCCCCACCTAGGAGAACAAACCAATCTGAATTCGTTATCCCTGATGTTTTAAATGTACGACTTGGCCCCCCCTGGGTGTTGTTATCTTGTGTTCCTCCAAAAATATTATAAAATGGATATGCATCATCAACTGCTAACTTATAAAATTGTGTTAGTGGTAAGTTTCCCACAAACTTCCATGAATTTGTATCATCAAAAGATTCATAGACTCCACCATCAGTGCCAATTAGCAAATAATTAGGATCACTCATTTTAAACGTTAGCGAGTGATTATCAACATGTTTATCACTTTCATTCATTACGTAAAAATCCTTACCACCATTTTCTGAAACTTGAACTTTTGTATCCATTAGATATATTTTGTCAAAAACATGAGGCGATGCTACAAGTTCTTGGTAATAATGTGGTCCGGTAGCACCTGAAACAGTATCGGACATCTTTTTCCAACTAC
>QOQA01000024.1 GCA_003331875.1 Cryomorphaceae bacterium
CCTTTGGCTCCATCTAAATTTTCATCATAAAAGTTTGGGTTTTGAAAAACTGCTTGTTCATCATAATCTTTAAATCTGGTATCAACTTGCCCAAAAAAGAGATTATTGGTCATCGATAAATTGTTGTCAGTTATGTTGACTTGTTTATTACCCATTTTTGATCCATTAGTAGAATAAAAAATGTTATTAAAAATTCTTGTATTAATTGCTTGAATATCAATCGCTGTACGGTATGGATCGGAAGTTCTATTTATTACGACTGTATTATTGTATATGTAACTATTATCAGAATTATATCCATCCTGCCCACCAATATTGTCGCTGAGCCAAATGGTATGATTGCTGTTAACCCAATTTGGATTGCTTCTCCATCCATCATTAACACTAATATTAAATCTATAAACTGAGGTCTCATTGCCGCCTAAAATTTCGACAAAACCCCCTTCGCAATCTTCCATGTAGTTGTATTGAATAAATGTGTTAACATTTCTGTGATCTACATGAATTCCATGAGAGTCAAGAACTCCTCTAATTTTCAAAGCTTGGTTGTTTTGAATTATTGTATTGACACTGTACCAATTCCATACTGCACTTCCCCTACCAATCATCCTTGAATTGGTTTTTGCCCCTGGCTCATCAAAGATGTTATTCTCTATCAAGCAGTTTCTAACTCTTGATGGGAGTATGCATGTACCGCCAATTTGTTTAAATTCATTTCCTCTAAACACAAAATTTGTATGTCTATTATCATTTGCATTGTTGCCAATAGCATGCTTTGCATGAACGCCAAACCTTTGTAGGTCTGTGAAATAATTATCTTCAACCAAAACATTATTAATAGGAGCTTTATTCCAGTCAGTAAAAATCCTGATTCCAGCAACTTCAAACTGGTTAAAAGCTTGCTGATCTGAGGGATCCACTTGCGCGATAGCATAAACATTTTTAAATGTCATATTCTTAAAAATAAAGTTGCTCAAAGTCTCATCACCAGTATTATGTATTTGAATACCAAAACTGTCTGTATTGTCTACATCAGCTCTAGGTGCTTGTCGGTTATTTTGGACTTCAAGATTTTCGAATACCATATTATCGTGATTCAATATGTAGATCGCTTGTTGATAATCACCTCCACCGCTTGATCCAACTTTTCCACTAATAATTGGTTTATCTCCAGAACCATAGGAGGTAAATACTATCGGCTCAGATTCTGTACCTGAACCATTAACTACCAACTCTCCAAAAAAGGAATCTCCTCTGTTAAAAAATATTGAGTCACCGGGTGATAGCTCACTGTTACTTAATTTTGATAGTGACTTCCAAGGATTTTTTTGAGAACCAGAATTTGAATCATTACCTGATTCACTGAAATAAAAATTCGTTTCATCTTTGGTATCGTCATTACCTCCATTATTGTTTCCCCCATTATTATTGTCGTTATCTCCACTACTATCTGATGAGTCATCAGAGCTACCACAAGCCAAAAAAATCAGAAGTGTAAAATATAAAAAAAACCTTTTTACAGTCATGTTAGTTAGTTTGTGCAAAAGTATGAATTTTATGCTTTAAGCTCTTTGTAAAAAATTGCAAATGAAACGTATGCTTGGGGGAACAGCCAAAGCCACCAAATTCCCAAGGTAAAAACTCCCAAAATGACAAACAACACATACTTTGAAATTAAACCCAAATATTGAAGCTTTTTGTTTTTCATTAAACTTGCACTTTTTTTGAAAGCATCTATAACGCCTGTTTGAGGATCCTCAGCTATTATAAAGAAGATTTGAGAAAACATCAGGGCTATAAAAACCCCAGGAATTATTAAAAATATACTTCCAATAAGAACTGAAATATTAAAAATTAGGTATAAAAACAATGCTTTGAAAAAATATTTAAAACCTGTAAAAATTTGATTATAGCTGTAATCTTCTTTATTTGCAATGGAAAGTGAATAGGTTGCCAAACCAATACTTATTGGACCTTGAATAAATAGGGCTATTGAACCAATTGAAAAGAGATATGTTTTACCATAAGCTTCATAAATATAGGTATATAGATCCTGTGATTGAGATAAGCTAATTAATAAAATTGCTAATAAAAAAGGCAACATTACATTTTTGTATTTCCCTTTTAATATTTCTTTTGTGACATTTCTGATTTCAGAATTATTCATAATTAATTTTTTTGGAAAAAAAAGCCAGATAAATATATCCGGCTTAATTTTAAGTTTATAATTGACTTGAAAGATCTGGACGATACATCATTTTAACAACACTAGATCCCCACATTTCAATGGCTTCACTGGCAGCAGACCAATCCTCTTGCCATGCATTTTCACCAAATTTTTCATTATAAGCATTAGCAAAATTTGTTCCCTCAGGAAGGTTATTGCTAAATGAAGTAGCATGTGAATCAAAACCATTAATAACCATAAAAGTTTGATTATTCCCTCCACTATTTAATTTAAATAAAGCCCTATTACCTGTATACTCAGTTTCAGACATTAATTGTTTTATTCTTCGATGAACTTTAATAAATTCTTGATTTTTTCCTCTTTTAACTACAACCGTATTTTGAACATAATATTTAACAGGTGTTCCTGCTTCATCCCATCCATGGCTTGCACCCTTAAGCATTTGCCAAATTTTTTGACCACTTTTGTCTGCTATATAAGGATCAACATTTTCATTCCAATATTTTAACTCTTCAGCATTGTCCTGATCAAAAAAAGATCTGTCTTTTCTTACAACCCATCTTTGATAAGCGCCTTGGCCGCCACCAGTCATTATCTGAAATGCAAAAATTGCATCTTCTTCTGTCGCATTATACTTTGCTGTTTTATCAGCAACAGCCTTTTCAAACTCTTCAACCATCCCCTTTTTAGGAAGATAAGTGAAGCTAACCCAATATTCAGCATTTGCACCTCTTTGAGAATTTAAGGAAATACAAAATAAAATACTTAGGGTAAGTAAAATTGATTTTTTCATAGTATATGTTTTTTGATTAATTTTTAATCTATTTATTTAAAATCTGGGAAGCAAAAAAACTGTATTAAGATTTTATTAATTATCATTCTTCTAATATTCTGTGTTTATTAATGTCAAATCAATAAAAATCATTTTCTTTTTTTAACAATATTTATCTGTCTATCATTCAAATTTTATACAAATAATAATAATGCTTATGGGCAACGAAAACTATTGTACAGTATCTTGGAATTACATAATATTGCAAGGAAAAATAGAGATGAATTTAAAAAATCAAAAAAATGGAAACGATCAGTTAAATTCAATTAGAAATGAGTTTAACGATAGGTTAGAGAAAAAGTTATTCTTAGGAAGCTCCAACAGGGTTTATTGGGCTAACTCCAGAAGATTTAGAGCTATCTAAAAAACTGCCTTTTATTTATTCGGAGGACAACAATTCTCATCCTCGCACTGACAATACTTTAAATTGTATATATGCAATGATGCGAGTGATATACCAGCAAAATATGTCAAAGGCTCAGGCATGTGCATAATCTCGAACTCTTCATTTAAAATTAAAGCAGAGAGCAGAACCCATGATACCCACAAAAAAGATTTAACAAGACTGTTTGATGAGTTTTTTACAGTTCTTTTGACCGCAAAAAATGAAATAACAATAAAAATATAACTAAGCAATTGCCACCATAATGGCACCCCAGAAAACTCTACCAAACTAGTCTGGGCTTGAGTTAAAAACAAAAATGGTGTCGCGAAACAATGAATAACACACAAAGAGCTGTTTAGCGCTCCAATTGAATCAGCATGATTTAAAGTAATTTTCATAATTATGATCGCAAACTTAAATATTTTTTTTAACTAAAAATATTATTTTTTGTTCTTAACATATTTATCGAGCCATTGGTCTTGCTCCCATAAAACGTGATAAATACTTTCTTTTGATCTATATCCGTGACTTTCTTTCGGAAGCATTACCAATCTTACAGTTGCTCCCAAACCCTTTAAAGCATTGAAATACCTTTCACTTTGCATAGGGTATGTTCCTGAGTTGTTATCATCCTCTCCGTGAATTAATAATAATGGTGTTTTCATCTTATCGGCATGCATAAATGGAGACATTGTGTAATAAACATTTGGAGCTTCCCAGTAACTTCTCTCCTCACTTTGAAAACCAAAAGGAGTTAAAGTCCTGTTGTAAGCACCACTTCTGGCTATTCCTGCTGCAAAAAGATCACTATGTGATAATAGATTTGCAACCATGAAAGCACCATAACTATGACCACCAACAGCTACTCGATTTTTATCAATATAGCCCATTTCATCAACGGCATCAATAGCAGCTTCTGCGTTAGCAACTAATTGATTTCTAAAGTTATCATTTGGTTCATTTTCATCCTCACCAATAATTGGGAAAGATGCATCATCCAAAACTACATAACCCTTAGTTACCCAATAAACCATTGAACCATAATAAGGGTATGTAAATTCGTTTGAATTTTTAGTATTCTGTGATGCACTTTTTCGGTCTTTAAACTCTCTAGGGTAAGCCCATAGAATCATTGGCATTTTGTCTTTCTTTTCCTCATCATAATTTAAAGGAAGATATAATATACCTGAAAGTTCAACTCCATCTTTTCTTAAATATGTAATTTTCTTTTTCTTGACATTTTGTAATTCCAAAAAAGGATTTTTTAAATCTGTTATTTTTTCAAGTTTCCCAGACTTTATTTTTTTTGTGTAATAATTAGGATATTCATTTGGTGATTCAATACTAACTGTTAACTGGTTTTTTTTAGGATCATAGTCAATAATACTTTCAATTTTATCTGTGTAGCTTGATTGATAAACCCTAGTTTTTTCAAAAGTTTTGGTATTAACCTTATCTATAAAAGGAAATTGACCATTTGGTGAAAAGCCTTGTCCTCTAAGAAAAACATTTCCATAATGCATTTTTAGTACTGACCTATTAAACTCATTTCTAGACCTAAGAAAAACACCTGGGTCACTGTATGTATCTTGATAATTTCTATCAGAAATTATTTTAGGTTTTATATTTGGGTTTGATGGGTTAAACACATAAGATTTTCTATTTCTAGTGTTCCACCAAGAGTCATAAGCGATTGCCATATCTTTAGTTCCCCAATCAATGCCAGAAAAACGATTTATTGTTTTAAGCATAAATTTCCCTTTTCCCAAGAAAGGATAATTTAATTCATATACTTCATCCCTAAAATCAACTTTTTTTGAGGGATCTCCAGAATCCAAAGCTCTAACATAAGTGAGAGATGCTCCTTTATCCGGTCTCCAGCTAAAACTTCTTTTACCGGTTCTTGCCGACATAAAGCCTTTGGGTAATTCTTCAATCAATGGAACATTCAAAAGATTAGATACAAAATTTCCGTCTTCGGAGTAAACATTTGTTTCTGTTGGAAATCTGCTATATGTAACTAAATAAGAAAACGGTTTATTGATTTGGGAAATCATAACATATTCACCATTTGGTGAAAAAGATATTGTTCTATACATTCCATCATCCATCCATTTTTTTACAGATCCATCTATAGAAACTTTGTATATAGCTGATGTTGAAAGTTGTTCAAAGTTGTGCTCATCAAACTTATTTTTTAGTAAATCTTGGTATGTTCTATTTTGTGCTTTTTCTCCAAAATTTGTGGATATGGTTGGTCCATCAGGTACAATTTGGTTTGTATCGATTAATGATTTTCTATTATTTGAAATCATTTTAACAAGCATATTTTCACTGTCAGCAAACCAATTAATCACACTTCCAATATTTGAGTTTAAATTTGGCTCTGTTAATTTTGTGACTGAACCATTTTCGAGTTCAAGAACCCAAAGTTCAACACCAGTTTCAGTTGTATTTGTTAGTGCAATTCTCTTTTGATTAGGAGACCAAGATATATTACTGAGTTTGGGATTTTTGGGTAGACCCTCTACTTGAGTGATCTCAGATTTTTGATTTTTTAGATTTCGAATTTTAACATTATTGTAATAAGTTACCCTACTTCCTATATTAGTTTTTGGATCAATTCTTAGACCCCCTAGTCGTAGTTCCTTTGCCGAAAGTTCTGAAATTGATTTATAATTATCTCTGAACAAAAAAAGCATAAAATTCTTGTTGTCATCATACACTATTGACGGTGGTCTTTCAAATTCAACAAGATCTAATATCTCTTTGGATGGTTTTTGATACTTAACATTCTCTTGTGAACTAATTGATAAAAGAAATAGGGAAAAGAAAAAAATTGATAACTTTTTCATGTTTTGTTTTGATTAAATTTTAACACATAAATCTAATCAATCTTTGTTAAATTTGACATAGTTATAATCATAAAATCCAGTATTAGAATAAAATGAAAGAACAGGTTAAAAAATATTTAGACTTTCATAAAAATAAGGGTGGATCAGGAAAAATTTTCAACTTTAAATTTGTGGAGTATCGCAAAGGGTTTTTAAAATTGAAAGGTACCTTTCCTGACAAAACCTTAAATCCGGCTGGAACTGTTCAAGGGGGACAAATGAACTCTATGTTGGATGATGTGACAAGTCTTCTTTTAATTTATGAAGCTGGCGGAGCTATATATCCCAACTCGACTAATCTACACAGCATTCATCATAGACCTCTTTTTGAGGGTGAGGCAATAGCAACTGCCGAAATAATAAAAAAAGGTAAAAAAATTGTAACCATGAAGGGTGAACTATACAACCTAGATGGAAAGTTGGTCGCAACCTTGATTCATACAGCTTTGATCATGGAATTTAAAAATGACTAATCGATAGTTTCAATTTTCCCAACAAGTGTAAAGTATGCAGGGAAGATTGGAGGTAGCCCTAAAATTATATGCCCATAAACTGCATAATGTGAATATTATGATTTTTCTTGTCTACACGATTTGATGTTTTTAAAATAGGTTTTTGTATGAAGCAAATCGATAAAATTTTGCTTTGAAAAAAAAACAAAACGTAATTATTAATATTAATTTTTATAAACTTCATAATTATTAACTCAAAATAAAATTTTTTACTGAGGTTAATTTTTTGATTTTATACCTTAAAGTTGATAATGACATCATCTTTAACAAATTACGATAATAAGGCCTACTTTGGAAAATATGATGAGATGTATGCTCAAAATAATAGTATAAGACCATTGTATAAACAATTTTCTAAAATTTTAGAAAAACTTTCTATTGACGATTTAAATAAAATGCATGAATTCTCAAAAGATTTCTTTTTGAATCAGGGTGTAACTTTTACAGTTTATAATGATAAGGAGGGTGTAGAAAAGATTTTTCCTTTTGATATTATTCCTAGAATTATAAATAATAAAGAATGGACAAAAATTGAAGAAGGAATAAAACAAAGGATTAAGGCTTTAAACTTATTTATTAAGGATATCTATCATGAACAGTTTTTTTTAAAGGATAATAAAATTCCTGCTGATTTAATAATTTCCAATCCAAATTATCTTAGAATAATGAGAAGGCTTAATGTTCCTAAAGACATTTACACTCACATTTCTGGTATCGATTTAGTACGTGATGAAAATGGTGATTTTTTTGTTTTAGAGGATAATTTAAGAACTCCATCTGGTGTCAGTTACATGCTAGAAAACAGGGAAATAACCAGAAGGTTATTCCCAAATTTTATTCCAAAACAGAAAGTAATGCCTGTCAGTAATTATCCCAACATGCTTTATAAAGAGCTCAAGTCATTGGTCAACAAAAAAAATCCAGTAATTGTTTTACTAACGCCTGGCTTATTTAATTCTGCATACTATGAACACACTGCATTGGCTCGACTAATGGGTGTTGAATTAGTTGAAGGGAATGATTTGGTTATCGAAAATAACATGGTATATATGAAAACTGCAGGTGGACTGAAAGTGGTAGACATAATTTATAGAAGGATTGATGACGATTATTTGGATCCTCTAAATTTCAAATCTGAAAGCATTCTGGGTGTAGCAGGACTGATGGATTGTTATAGACAAGGGAATGTAGTGATAGTAAATGCACCCGGTACTGGAATTGCAGATGATAAAGCTATATATACATATGTTCCTGAAATGATCTCTTACTATCTTAATGAAAAACCAATTTTACATAATATTAAAACATTTCAACTTTCCAATAATGATGAAAAAAAATATGTAATTGAGAATATTAAAAAATTAGTTGTAAAAAGAACAGATGGAAGCGGGGGATATGGCATGCTAATAGGCAAAGATGCTTCTGATGAAGAAATCAGTCTATATATAAAAAAAATAAAATCAGAGCCAGATAAATATATTGCCCAACCGACTCTAAATCTATCGACTTCTCCCTGTTTTATAAAAGATAGTTTAAAACCTAGGTGTGTAGACCTGAGACCTTTCGCAATCTATGGTGCAAATGGAATTAAGGTTTGCCCTGGGGGTTTAACTAGGATTGCTCTAAAAGAAGGGTCATTGGTTGTAAACAGTTCACAAGGCGGTGGAAGTAAGGACACTTGGATTTTAAAAGAATAGTATGTTAAGTAGGGTTGCAAATAATTTATTCTGGATGGACCGTTACATGGAAAGGTCCTATGGTTTATTAAACCTAATGAAGGCCAACTATAATTCCACATTAGATTCGGAAGATTTTTCTTCTTGGGATACTATTATGAAATCTTATATGGGGGTAGAACATACCGAAAAAAATACCGCATTGTCTATAATAGGCTTTATGATATTTGATAGATCAAACAATAATACATTAATAAATATGGTGACTAATGCAAGGGAAAATGCAAGAAGTGTTCAGGAACATATTTCAAGAGAGATTTGGCTGTCTATTAACAAATATTTCTTAGATATTTCTAACCAAGATTTTTATAAATCCTTCAAACAAAAAGATCCGATAGATTTTATAGATGAATTAATTCAATATCATCATATTTATTACAGTGTTGCTGATGTGACTCAAGAAAGAGGAAATGCATATTGTTTTATGAATGTTGGTAAATATTTAGAAAGAATTCTTCAAAGCATTGACTTTTTAAATGTAAAAGTTGACTCATTAAAGACCATGAATAATAATTTGAACGAATCATATTTTTGGAAGAATCTTCTTGTCTCGATTGGTGGTTATCAGCTATATATTAAGACCTATAAATCCATTTTTAGTGTAGATAATATAATTGAACTGATATCACTTAATGAATTTTTTCCCAGGTCAATAAAATTTAGCGTAAATAAACTTTATACTCATATAATGAGACTTGAAAAATTTAATAAACCTCCTGAAAACAACTTAAACTTCATGGCAGGTAAACTCAGAAACCAATTGAAATACTCAAATTTAGTTTCAATTAAAAAACAAGGTTTGAAAAACTTTGCATATGAAATTCAATTGCAACTAAATGATATATCCAATGAGATTAATAAAGTTTATTTTTACCAAATTAGTTCATGAAAAAATTCTTTTTAAAACACTCTACAACATATAAATACTCTAATAACGTCAGCGAGAGTAGTAATAAAATTCATTTATATCCGTATAATGAAAATACTCAGCAAATTATAAATCATAAAATTACAGTATCGGGAAACCCAACAATATCAACTTATTTGGATGATTATAATAATATGGTGGGTTATTTTAATTATTTATCTCCTCACAAATATTTAATGATTCTGTCCGAGGCAGAAATTATGAAAACAAGAATAATTATGCCTGAGGATATTGTAGATATTTCAACTCAATGGGAAACATTAAAAAGCCTGAAGAATTCTATAGACTTTTTACCTTTTTTAAAAATAAGTTCTTTTAAAAATTTAGATAATGCTGTTAAACTTGTAAAAACTATTAAATCAGAAAACGCTTCACCCTTAAATGTATCTCAAAATTTATGTGAGCATATAAATAAGAATTATAAATATAAAAAGGGGGTTACCAATGTTTTTACCAAAACTGATGAAGTTTGGGAAAGTAAGGCCGGTGTTTGTCAAGACTTCACAAATGTTTTAATTGAACTATGTAGAATTGCTCAAATTCCTTGTAGATATGTAAGTGGTTATGTGTTTGCTACGGGAAGGTTCAGGGGAACTTCTGCGACACATGCTTGGGTAGAGGTATTTATTCCTAATTATGGGTGGATTGGTTTAGACCCAACCAATAATTGTATTGCGGATATCTATCATATAAAGTTGGCTGTTGGTAGAAATTATAATGATTGCTCACCAGTCAAAGGTGTATACAAAGGTAATGAGACTCAGTTAATGGATGTCAAGGTTGAGTTAGATACAAATCCAATAAGATCTGACTTAAATTATTTTGAAGAAGAAAGTGCAATAAAAAAAGAAAAGTCTGTTAATAATATAAATAGTTATCAAAAAAATCTCCAGATGATTCAACAACAACAGTAATAGTTATTGAAGTTTAATATTAGAATTAAAAAATGGTTATCTCTTAATTTATGATTAATTTGTTGAAAATAATCCAACTTTCAATTTTATAAAATGAATAAAATAGTCGCATATCTAATTCTATTCTTTATTGCTTTTGCGTGTAAAAATGATGCTTCAAAATTTGATATCAAAAATTTTCCTAAGGAACAAGTTAGGTCAGGGGACATCATTGAACACTCCGGTATTGCATTTGAAAATAAGGATTATACTGAAGCATTTGAGCTAATTGATTATTGGTTAGAAGCACAAAAAGATTATGAACAAATTACAGGGCTTACTGCAATAATAACTGATGATAATGAAACCAAATGGATTGGTTCTTTTGGAACATCAGATGGTATAAACCAAATGAAAAATGACAATAGATTTAGCATTTGTTCAATCTCAAAATTATTCACATCTGTAGCTATCATGCAACTTGTAGACGCTGGGAAAATTAGTATTGATGATCCAATCAAAAAACATTTACCATGGTTTAATATCTCAAATAGTTTTGGTAATTCGAATGCTATTACTATCAAATCTATACTTTCCCATTCATCAGGATTACCAAGAGAATCTAACCACCCTTATTGGTCAGGGCCAGAATTTCCATTCCCATCAAAACAAGATGTTATTAACGAGTTAGGAAATCAAAAAATGCTTTATCCACCTTCAAAGTATTACCAATACAGTAATCTAGGGCTTAGTCTTCTTGGATATGTAGTTGAGGAAGTTTCTGGCGTTCAATATTCCGAATATATCAATAATGAAATATTAATTCCTCTTTCAATGATGGATACAAAAACATTTATGTCAAAGGATGATTATGGTAACTCACTAAGTATTGGGTTTTCTTCATTAATGAGAAATGGAAAAAGAGAAAAGGTTAATTTTTTTAATGCAAATGGGATTGAAGCTGCTGCAGGCTTTACTTCGACTGTTGATGATATTGCAAAGTTTGCTAGGTGGCAAATAAAATTATACGATGGTTCAGAGAAAGACATACTAATGCCTGAAACTATTAAAGAGATGCATAAAATTTATTGGTTTGATGATGTTAAGTATGGATTAGGTTTCAGGATTTTAGATTTTGATAATGAGACTTGGGTTGGTCATGGGGGGTCATGTCCAGGCTACAGATCTGAACTTCTTATAAATCCAGATAAAAAAATTGCCTATTCAGTTATGATTAATTCTGGTGGAACAAGCCCATCAAAATATATTAAAGGAATTCATGAAATTTTATCAAAAGCAAAAACATTAAAGGGTACGGAAATAAATAAGTTTAAAGAACTAACAGGGTCTTATAATACCCAGCCATGGGTCGGAGAAACTTATGTCCAGTCTTGGGGAGACCATATTGCATTAGTTTCTTTACCATCAGACGAGCCTTACTTGAGATTATATAGAAATATTGATAATGACCTATTTAAAAGAGTTCTCGCTAACAATAAACTTGGTGAAGAGCTTGAAATTTTGAGAGACAATGACAACAATATCATTGGATATAAAACCCACCAAAATATATATAAAAGATCTAGTTAATCGTTAGTTAGCCCTTACTTTCTAACATAACCCCCAATAGATTCCCTATACTCAATTTCGAAACCATTTTCAGATGTCCATGATTTAAATTCATCCGTGGCATTTCCAATTGTTATAAATGACTCAATCTCAAATATTTCAAAAAATTTTTCAAAATTGGGGCCGTTTATAAAATCTATTCCGTGCTGAATACCATCTTGGCTATTATTGTAACGTTCAATAAGTGTTACTTTTTTACCATCTTCTGAAATATAATATCCATAAACAGTTGAAGGTTCTCTTTCTACAATAAAATCAGACAGATATTGAGTAAAACTTTCGACATCTTCTGGTGAATTTTCTTTTGTGTTGAGTTCAAGGATAAATGTTATTTCTTCAGAATCTTCATTATCCAAAACAACCTGTTCTTTTTGGACATTATTAGTTTGACAACTAAATACAAGAACTAAAAATAGCAAATGAATTTTTTTCATTTGACAAACTAATCAATAACAGACTGGTTAAATTGATTAACCCAGACAATTTTTTCGTCAACGATATAAAACTTTAATATCGAATTGAAGCTAGTTTTATTTTCGCCATCATCGTATGTAACTACATAATCAGCATTTACGTGTTCTCCACCACGAGTTGGATCTATATCTACAGAAAATGCATTAACTAAATTCCATTTATAATCAGCATTATTTGCCTCATATAATGAATCTCTACTTTCAGTCATAGTGAGCATTTCAAGAGGTGTAACCTTTCTACCACTGTAGTATGTTATGCTGGCAGTATCATTAAAAATTTCAAGTGCTTCATCATACATCTTGCTGTTTATCAATTCATCATATTTTAATACAACATCCACAGCCTCTTGTGTGCCAAGAAAGAATTTATATTCTTTTCCATCATCAGACCAAGTTGTCATGCCAATTGATTTTTTTTCAGTTGCACACGAATAAAAAAGGGCAGCAATTATAATGGTTAGGTAATATTTTTTCATAAAGTTTTTTTTATTAAGTTAGCAATTCTATATGATAAAAAAGTTAAAATTAATTGTTTTTTGTTTGCTTATTTTTTCATGTTCTGATGGTGGAGATTCAGGATCAAATATTGATGATAGTTCAGGAAATAATACAAACAGTCCAGACTCGCCTCACGTTCCCTCGGGTTTTGATTTAGTAGTCATTGATGACTTTAATTCATTTGATAAAACAAAATGGTCTAAAGGTTTGACCCACGATACCAATCCAAACATTAGAATGATTTGGAATAAACAAACTGGAGGACAGAACCTTTTAAACGATAAATATGCCGGATATATATTGGATGCCAACACCTATACAAGTAACGGTCAACTTTATTTAGCCAATAAAAAAGAATCAATTACTGGAACTGATCCGGCACGTGAATTTAATTATTCAACAGGTTGGATTAATTCACTCCAGAAAATAAATTTCAATGGCACAAGTAAAGATGTTTATATTGAGGTTAGGGCTAAATTTCCAAGGGGAGATAAAGTCTGGCCAGGAATCTGGATCATTGATGATTCAGAAAATAGACGATGGCCACCTGAAATTGATATTTGGGAATATTTTGGTAAATTTTTTAATACCAACCGTTATGATGAAATGTATTTTAGGTATATATATGGTGTTTGGAATGATAATGATAACGATAGTTATGTCTTGCCCAACTTCCAGGCAACATACAATGCATCTGCACAACATCGCATCTATGGTTTCAAATGGATAAAAGATGATATGAAATGGTATATCGATGGTGAACTTGTACATACCAAAACTAAAGGTGTTGAGGTCCCTAGTGCAGACTGGCCCGATCAACCTATGTGTATGGTAATTAATAATG
>QOQA01000025.1 GCA_003331875.1 Cryomorphaceae bacterium
TTTTAAAATCTTTACTCCAAATATAATTTTGAAATCATTATTTAAGTTTTTGTGCTTGAAAGATTTTTATGCCGATATTGCAAATTCAAGTAAAAATGTTGTTTCATTAGAGATTGAAAAAATAAATCATAAGTTCAAGTATAATGAAATAAATGATTTGTAAAAAACCCATGACATTTTGGCAATTTAGTTTTATTGGCAGTAAATTTGAATAAATTTAAAACATGCCTGAAAAAAATAAAAAATCTTCCTATAAAAAACCCACTCTAAAGGATCAGTTAAAGTCTTTAAATAATGAGATTGAATCTGAAAAGGATAAGTATTTAAGACTCTTTGCTGAGTTTGAAAATTTTAGAAAAAGAACTTCAAAAGAAAGAATTGAGCTATTTAAAACTGCATCAAAAGAACTAATGTCTGCTCTATTGCCAGTCTTGGACGATATGGATAGGGCATTAAAAGAGTTTGAGAAAGACAATAATGTTGATTACACAGGTTTCAAATTAATACATAACAAGTTTTACGACACCCTAGTAAGCAATGGTTTATCTAAAATTGATGTTAGTGCAGGAACAACATTTGATGCTGAAAAACACGAAGCTATTACTCAAATTAAAGCTCCCTCCAAAAAAATGGTTGGTAAAATAATCGATGTTGTAGAAAATGGTTATTTAATCGGCGATAAAATTCTAAGATATCCTAAGGTTGTAGTTGGAAATTAAAAATGAAGGAGGATTATTATAAAATATTAGGTTTAGATAAAAACGCAACTGACTCTGAAATTAAGAAAGCGTACAGAAAATGCGCTATTAAATATCATCCTGATAAAAACCCAGGAGATAAAAAAGCTGAAGAAAAATTTAAAGAAGCTGCAGAAGCCTATGAGGTATTAGGAAATCCTGAAAAGAAATCAAAATACGATCAGTTCGGACACTCAGCTTTTCAGGGAGGGGGATTTGGTGCTGGTGGAATGGATATGGAAGATATCTTTAGTCAATTTGGAGATATTTTTGGAAGCGCTTTTGGTGGTTTTGGTGGCTTTGGAGGCTCAACAAGATCTAGAACTTCAAAAGGAACTAACCTCAGAATTAAAGTTTCATTAACTATTGACGAAATAGCTAATGGTACAAATAAAAAAATTAAAGTAAAAAGAAAAGTTCAAGCTCCAGGGCTTGAATATTCTACATGTCATGTTTGCAATGGTACTGGTCAGGTTACTAAAATAACTAACACAATATTAGGAAGAATGCAATCCACTTCAATTTGTGATAATTGTGGTGGAACGGGAAAGATTGTTACAAAAAGACCATCTGGAAGTGACTCAAATGGTCAAATTTTAGTAGAAGAAACAGTTGATGTAAAAATCCCAGCTGGGGTTGAGGATGGAATGCAATTGAGAGTATCAGGGAAGGGAAATGATCCGGTCTCTGACGGAATTAGTGGCGATCTATTGATATTAATTGATGAAAAAGAAGATTCCAATTTAAAGAGAGAGGGAAACAACCTTCACTACGACTTATATATTAGTATTTCTGATGCAGTTCTTGGCTCAAGTAAGGAAATCGACGTTGTTGGAGGAAAAGTAAGGATTAAGTTAGAACCTGGTTTACAATCTGGAAAAATTTTGAGATTGAAAAATAAAGGGTTAAAAGCTTTGAACGGACCTGTTGGTGATTTATTAGTTCATGTCAATGTGTGGACACCGAAAACAATGAATAAGCAACAAAAAGAGTTTTTTGAACAAATGAAAGATGATGAACACTTTAAGCCAAACCCTGATAAAAATCAAAAATCTTTTTTTGATAAAGTGAAAGATATGTTTTCTTAAGTTTGTAAAAAAAAACGATGCCTAATATATTAATTGTTGAAGACGAAGAAGCCATTAGAAGAGTATTAAAAAAAGTACTTATTGAAGATAATAGTAAAAATAAAATTATCGAGGCATCAGATGGGGTAGAAGCAATAAATAAAATTAAATCAGAAAATCTAGAACTTGTAATTTGTGATATTAAAATGCCAAAAAAAGATGGTATTGACGTTTTAAATTTTTTAAAGACTTTTGATGATAAAATTCCGATCATAATGATTTCTGGTCATGGTGATTTAAAGACTGCAGTCATGGCCATGAGAAAAGGTGCATTTGATTTTATTGAAAAACCACCGGATTTGAATAGTCTATTATCCTCAGTTAGAGAATCATTAAAAAATAAAGTTCAGTTAAAAAAAACTTCAAAAAAGCAAACCAAACAATCTAGATATGAGATTGTTGGTGAATCAAAAAAAATTTTAGAGTTAAAACAAATAATTGAAAAGATCTCTCCCACGAATGCAAGAGTAATGATTTTAGGTCCAAATGGATCAGGAAAGGAGCTTGTTGCAAGACAAATTCATAATAATAGTTTAAGATCCGATGGACCATTCATTGAAGTAAACTGTGCTGCTATTCCATCTGAACTGATTGAAAGTGAATTATTTGGTCACTTAAAAGGATCTTTTACCTCTGCTCACAAAGATAGAGTAGGTAAGTTTGAGGCCGCAAATAACGGTACAATTTTCTTAGATGAAATAGGTGATATGAGTTTATCTGCCCAATCAAAGGTATTAAGAGCCATTCAAGAAAGTAAAATTCAAAAAGTTGGTAGTGAAAAAGATATTTTTGTAGACTCTAGAATTATTGCAGCTACAAATAAAGACTTAAAAACGCTAATTAAAGAAAACAAGTTTAGAGAAGACTTGTATCACAGAATCGCTGTTATTGAGTTAAATGTACCAAAATTAGATGATAGAAAAGACGATATAGTTCTTCTAGTTGATCACTTTTTAGAACAATTATCTAATAGTAACGACAATACGGTTTTTACCATGGATTCTAAGGCAATTGAATTACTAACTACCTTTTCATGGAAGGGTAATGTTAGAGAGCTTAGAAATGTGGTAGAAAGACTAACAATTTTATCTGAAAATAATAATGTTAACTCTGATGATGTCAAGAAATTTTCTGGAAAATAATAATGAGATTTATAGTAATTTTTCTTTTTACTGTTACCCTTACCTCACAGACTGATGAAAAGGTAATTTCATCAATTTTTTCAAAAGCACTCACAGAAAGTAAATCATATAGCTGGTTAAGCTACTTATCAAATCAAATCGGAGGAAGGCTTTCGGGATCACTTGAAGCTCAAAAAGCAGTTGAGTGGTCAAAAAATGAACTTGATAAACTTGGTTTTGATGATGTTTATTTACAACCTGTAATGGTTCCCACATGGATACGTGGTCCAAAAGAATTTGCATTAATAGAAACTGAGCCTGGAATTACTTTTAATGTTAATATCACTGCTCTTGGTGGTTCAGTGGCGACCCCCTCTGTTGGTTTAAAAGCAAGTGTTGTTGAGGTCACTGGTCTTGATGAACTTAAGGGACTAGGAAAAGAAAAAATCGATGGTAAAATTGTTTTTTTTAACAGACCCATGGACCCAGAATATATAAGCACTTTTACAGCATATGGCACTGCTGTTGATCAAAGAGCTCTTGGTGCTCTGGAAGCATCAAAATATGGAGCAATTGGCGTAATTGTAAGATCAATGACCCTGAGGCTTGATGACTTCCCTCATACAGGTGGTTTAACCTATGGAAATTTACCAAAGAGTAAAAGAATACCAGCTGCTGCAATTAGCACTAAAGGTGCTAATAAATTAAGTGATCTATTGAAAATAAAACCTAATTTGAAATTTCTCTTCAGACAACAAAGCAAAACCATCAGAGATTCTCAATCTTATAATGTAATTGCCGAAATCAAAGGTTCTGAATATCCAAATGAAGTTATTTTGGTTGGAGGTCACCTAGATTCATGGGACATTGGTGATGGTGCTCATGATGATGGAGCTGGGGTTGTTCATTCAATGGATTTACTTAATATTTTTAATAAAATCTCTTACACACCAAAAAGAACAATAAGAGTTGTTTTGTTTATGAATGAAGAAAATGGTGGAAGAGGCTCAAACAAATACAAAGAGATAGCTGACAGAGATGGAGTTAATCATATATTTGCGATAGAATCTGATGCCGGTGGTTTTAGGCCCCTTGGTTTTTCTTTTACTTGCAGTGACAGTAATTTTTTAAAAATTTTAGAGTGGAAAAAGCTTTTTGCTCCCTATTTTGTCAATGTTTTCATCAAAGGTGGTAGTGGTGCAGATATATCCAATTTAAGAAAACCTGATAATATTTTAGCAGGCTTGAGACCAAATTCTCAAAAGTATTTTGATTATCATCACACCGAAATTGACACTTTTGACAATGTAAATAAAAGAGAATTAGAATTGGGTTCAGCAGCTGTAGCCTCACTTGTTTATTTATTTGATAAATACGGTGTTCAGAATTAATGTTCGATAAATTAAAAAGTTTAGATGTTGACTTGTTAATCTTTCTCAACAATTTAGGAAGTGAACAATTCGATTTTTTATGGCTTATAATAACAAACAAATTTACTTGGATACCATTTTATATCTTATTAATATACCTATACCTTAATTCTAAAAAATTAAAAATTAGATCTATTTTTTTGTTTTTTTTTGTTGTTGGATTATTGATTTTATTTACAGATCAGTCTAGTAATTTATCAAAACAGTTTTTTCAAGTTTTACGTCCTTGTAACAATGAATCTATCTCAGGACTTATCAGAATAGTTAAAGAGGGTTGTGGAGGTTTATATGGATTTTTCTCAGCTCATGCAGCAAACTCTTTTGCTATTGCAACTTTCTTTTATTTTATTCTTAATAATTACAATAGAATAGGTAAATTTTTCTTTGTGTGGGCAACAGTAGTGTCTTACAGTAGAGTTTATTGTGGCGTCCATTTTCCCTCAGATATTGTGATTGGTGGTGCTTATGGACTAATAGCAGGATATTTAGCTTATATTTTTTATGAAAATTTAATTAAGAATCATTCTTTTTTTAGTAAATCAGAATAATTGGATTTAAATTTTTCAATTCGAGGGACAGATACATTCCATATATAAGGGTTGTTAGGGTTTTTTATTTTATAATCTTGGTGGTAACGTTCAGCTAAATAAAATTTTTCAAAATTCCTAACCTCAGTAACAATCAGATCATATATTTCATTATCTAGTAATCTTTTAATCTCTTTTTCAATTATAATCCTTTCTTCTTCGATTTCATAAAAAGCAATTGATCTGTAGTGGGTTCCTATATCTGGACCTTGTTTGTTTAATGTAGTTGGATCATGTGAAGCAAAAAAAACTTCAACAAGTTTTGAAAAACTTATTTGATTAGGGTTATATGATACTTTTATACTTTCTGCATGACCTGTTTTTCCAGTAAGAACCTGTCTGTATGTTGGGTTTTTCAACCAACCACCTGAATACCCAGATTCAACATCGTTAACACCTTCTAAACTCTCGTAGATTGACTCTACACACCAAAAACATCCAGATGCAAAATATGCATTCTTTAGATCAGTTTGTCCGTAGGAAATTGATATAAACAAAATTATTAAAAAATGGACTTTAAACTTCATTTATTATACTTATTATTTTTTTCGAGTAATTGATCCAAGAGAATTTTTTTTTAAGCTTCTTGAGATTTCCAAATTTAAAACTTTTATCATTTAAAGCATAATTGATCACCTTACTCATGCTTTTGACATTCGGTTCGCAAATATATCCATTTCCTGAACTTATAAATTCTCCTATTCCACCAACACCAGTAGTTACAATTTTCTTTTCAAAACCTAAAGAAAGAGCAGTAACACCACTTTGGGATGAGGTTTTATTAGGTTGAATTACCAAGTCTGCAAGTGAAAACCAATGGTCAATGATATTTCCCTCAAAATATTTATCAAAAATTTTAATATTTTTTTCGATACCTAGCCTCTTAATCTGGTTTAAATATTTTTTTTTGTCATTATAAAATTCACCAACAATCAGTAATATTAACTTTTTATTTTTTTTAACTAGCTCCGGCATTGCCTCTATTAAAAGGTCAAGACCTTTGTAAGCTCTAACCAAACCAAAATGTAATATATAGCGGTTATTAGAATCTAGATTTAAAATTTTTAGAGAGTCTTCACGATTAATTACTTTCTTATTTTCAATTGGATGGTATAATTGTCGAATGATAAGCTTATTTGAACAAATTTTTTTTAATGAATTTGTTGAGTTTCTTGACAGTGTAATTGCTACATCCAGAGATTTTAGATAAAACTTTATCATTGGGTAATCCAAGGGAAATCCTTCATGTGGAAAAACATTATGAATTATACCAATTTTTTTTAATGATTTTTTACTAAATCTATTAATGATTCCAAATAGAAATGATACTATAGGGTTCCAGTGTGTAGTAATAATTGTATTGATCTCTTTTTCTTTGATTATTCTACTGACCTTTCTGAACTCAAAAGGATTATAGATATTAAAATTTTCAAAATCTTTATAATTAGTTTTTAATTTACTGAACTGTGACTTTCCAGGAAATAGAAAGTTTGGGTAATTTTTTTTTAGTGCTATAACGGAAACATTACATAAATCTTTTAGATTTATATAGGAATTGTAATTATATTCAGAAATACCTCCTCTTAATGGTGGGTGAGGACCAATAATTAAAATTCTATTATTATTCTTCAACTATAATCCAGTTTCCTGAGTTAATAAGGTTTTGAGCCTGTTTAAACTTTAAGTCTTTTTTTTCACCGTTCTGTACATTTCTTACTGTTACCCTCTCATTTCTTCCTATTTTTCTCTTTTCACGAGTTATGGTTTCAACTACATTATTGTTTTGAGAAACATTGCCACCAACATTTCTGTTACGTCTGGCTAGCTCATCACTGTTTAAAACTTCTTCTTTAGTTGTTTTGTAGCTTTCTTGTCTTCGTGTTTGTCTATCTTCTTTAATTTGATTTGGATCTTTACTTGGTAAGTCAGCTTTCATTAAAAAAGTTAATATATCCTTATTTAAAGTATCAATCATTGAGAAAAAAAGCTCTTTTGCTTCAAACTTATAGATAAGTAATGGATCTTTTTGCTCATGAACAGCCAATTGAACTGACTGTCTAAGTTCATCCATCTTTCTTAGATGGGTTTTCCATGTTTCATCAATAATAGCAAGGGATATATTTTTTTCAAAATCATCTATTAACACCTTTCCTTTTGAATCATAAGCACTTTTTAAATTAGTTACAATATTCATTGTTTTTTTTCCATCGGTAAAAGGGACAACAATTCTTTCATATCTGTTTTTAGGATTTTCATGTACATTTTTAATTATTGGGAAAACCTTATTTATATTTTCTAGGTTTTTTCTTTCATAATTTTCTAATACACTTTTGTAGAGATCGTTAACTAGCTTGACCTCATCCAGTGATTCAAAATCGTTTTTAGTTATAGACGATTTAATTCCAAAACATCTTATTAAATTAAATTCAAATTGCTTAAAATCATTTATATTTTTTGCATCTAAGTAAATGCTTTCAGCACTTTCAAAAATCATATTTGCAACATCTACTTTTAATCTATTTACATCCAAAGCATTCTTTCTCTTCTTGTATATCACTTCTCTTTGCATATTCATTACATCATCATATTCGAGAAGTCTTTTTCTTATACCGAAGTTGTTTTCTTCAACTTTTTTTTGTGCTCTCTCAATAACAGAGTTCATCATCGAATGTTCTAACACATCACCTTCTTTATGACCCATTCTGTCCATCATTTTTGAAACTCTTTCAGTTCCAAATAACCTCATCAAATTATCTTCAAGTGATACAAAAAATTGAGTACTACCAGGGTCACCCTGTCTACCTGATCTTCCCCTAAGCTGTCTATCGACTCTCCTAGAATCATGTCTTTCGGTCCCAATGATTGCTAATCCCCCCTTATTTTTAATTTTATCTGAAATCTTGATATCTGTTCCACGTCCAGCCATGTTCGTTGCAATTGTAACTATACCACTTTTTCCTGCCTCTGCTACTATATCAGCTTCTTTCTCATGTAGTTTTGCATTTAGTACATTATGATGAATTTTTTTTCTTGTCAGCATCCTAGAAAGTAATTCAGAAATTTCAACTGATGTTGTACCAATAAGAACTGGTCTGCCGGAATTTGATAATTCAGTAACACAATCTATTACAGCATTGTATTTCTCTCTTTTTGTTTTATAGACTAAATCATTTCTGTCATCACGAATTACAGGTTTATTAGTAGGAATTTCAGTAACTTCTAACTTATATATATCCCAGAACTCACCTTCTTCTGTAACTGCTGTTCCTGTCATTCCTGACAACTTTCTGTACATTCTAAAGTAGTTTTGTAAAGTTATTGTGGCAAACGTTTGAGTAGCATCCTCAATTTTCACATTTTCTTTAGCTTCGATTGCTTGGTGCAGTCCATCTGAATATCTTCTGCCTTCCATTATTCTCCCAGTTTGCTCATCGACAATCATTACCTTATTGTCCATTAAAACATACTCAATATCTTTTTCAAATAAAGTATAAGCTTTCAAAAGCTGATTCATAGTATGAATTCTTTCACTTTTTTCATTAAAATCATTGAAAATTTTATCTTTCTTATCTGCTTCCTTTTCACTCGAATAGTTTTCGTTTTCAATTTTTGCAATCTCAGAAGATAAATCAGGAAGAATAAAAAAATTAGAGTCATTTACATTATCTGATAAATGATCAATACCCTTATCCGTCAACTCTATTTGGTTATTTTTTTCATCAATAGTAAAATACAGGTCTGCATCAATTTTTGGCATCTCCCTGTTATTATCTTGCATATAGAAATTTTCAGTTTTAAGAAGTGTTTGCTTTACTCCTTCTTCACTCAAAAACTTTATGAGAGCCTTGCTTTTAGGTAAGCCTCGGTAAGCTTGTAAAAGTTTAAAGCCTCCACTTTCCTTATCGCCAGAAATTATAAGTTTTTTTGACTCTGATAAGATTTTAGTAACAAGCTGTTTCTGAATTTGTACTAAAGAAGAAATTTTGGGTTTTAATGTTTCAAATTCATGATTATTACCTTTTGGGACAGGTCCAGAAATAATTAGTGGAGTTCTAGCATCGTCAATTAACACAGAATCTACTTCATCTACTATAGCATAACTGTGTTTTCTCTGTACTCGGTCCTCATCTCTATTTGCCATGTTATCACGCAAATAATCGAATCCAAATTCATTATTTGTCCCATATGTTATATCAGCTAAGTAAGCATTTTTTCTTTCCATTGAGTGAGGTTTGTATTTGTCAACACAATCGATTTTAAATCCATGAAATTCAAAGATTGGTGCCATCCAGGTACAATCTCTTTTTGCTAGATAGTCATTCACTGTAACCAAGTGAACACCATTTCCTGTAAGTGCGTTCAAAAATACTGGTAATGTAGCAACAAGGGTTTTTCCTTCACCAGTTTGCATTTCTGCTATTTTTCCTTTGTGAAGTGCAATTCCTCCGATCAACTGAACATCGTAGTGAACCATATCCCAAATAATTTCTTTTCCAGCAGCATCCCACGAGTTACTCCAAAATGCTTTATCATTTTTTATTGAAACATAATTTTTATTATTAGCATATTGAGCATCCATTTCTGTGCATGAAACTTCAATCTTTTCATATGAGGCAAATCTTCTGGCGGTTTCTTTTACAAGAGCGAAGGTAGTCGGCAATATTTTATCTAATAATAAATCTAGTTGATCAAGGAATTCGTCCTCAATCTTATCAATTTTACTATAATTTTTTTCATTTTCATCAATGTTATTTGATTTTGAAATTATTTCTTTTATTTCATCTATTTTACCTTGAAATGGTTTTTTTAAATCAGTAATTTGTTTTTTTAGATCAGTTTTTACAGATCTAAGCTGATCGTTATTGAGTTTTTCTAAATCAAATCCTTTTTCATGAATTTTCTTAACAATAGGTTCAGCTTCCTTTAAATCTTTCTTAGATTTATTAGGAATAAATACTTTAAGGATAGAATTCAGTAAGTTCATCAATTATAGTTGATAAATTTAGTCAAAAAACGTTTGTAAAGTAATTGAATTTTAGAAATTAATACTCTTCCTCATTCCAGAGGTAGTCTTCTTGAGTCGGGAAATCTGGCCATATATCTTGAATTGAGTCATAAACTTCGCCGTCTTCATCTTCAATTGCCTGTAGGTTTTCAACAACTTCAAGAGGGGCACCAGTTCTTATTGCGTAATCAATAAGTTCATCCTTATTAGCTGGCCAAGGGGCGTCGCTAAGATATTGTGCTAATTCAAGTGTCCAGTACATGATTAATAATTTTTGCAAAAATAAATTTTTAATTCTCTTATGCAATAATTTGTTGAAAAATTAACAAAATTATTTTTTTTCTATCAAAATTCTTGAGAAAAAAAACGCAGTTATTATTATAACAAAAAATAAGGAAAGTCTATATATAAAATCTCCGTAGATAGTATAAAAAGTTATTTTGTTATTTAAACCAACATTGTGGTTTATCAAACCCTCTTTTTCATACCCAACAGTCTTTATAACTTCACCTTTATAATTTATGATAGAGGATATGCCAGTATTTGCACTCCTAACTATATTTTTTCTAGTCTCTATTGATCTTAATTTTGCATACGAAAGATGTTGTTTGTGCCCCTCTGTATTATTCCACCAGCCATCATTCGTGATTATTGCCAATAAATTTGCACCGTTTTTAACATAATCACCAACATACTCCCCATAAATAGATTCATAACATATTATTGGCGCAATTTTTACATCATTTTTGGAATTAAAAACTGATCTATCAGACTGATAACCTCTGGAATACGATAAACCTCCAAAATCGATTAATAGAGAACCGAGTATAGGTTCTAAGATATTTTTATATGGCATTTTTTCAATCCCAACAACAAGTTTTGATTTTTTATAAATTTCAAAATCTTCTGATATAAATAATGCTCCATTGAAAAGATCCAGCCATCTATTATTTTCCAGCTTATTTGAAAAATCCTGAACCTTTGTTGAATCATCAAAGACTTGGTAAAGCTCTATCCCAGTTAAAATTTCAGTGTTATAAATCTTATTTATTTCTTTTAAGTCTCTTATCAAATTAGAGTAGCTTAGAGAGTTGATCTGTGTACCATCACTAAAATAGGTTTCAGGTAATATAATTAAAGAGTTTCTGTTTATTTCGTCCGACAAAATCGATTTTAAATATTTTAAATTTTGATCATTACTTCTGTTAAATTTTTCATCATATGGATCAATATTTGGTTGAATAATAGTTGTTTTTAATTTATTCTCTTCAATTATCATGTTTTTGTAAATTAATAATGAACAAAACATTGGAAGGAAAATTATAAATGCAAGAGCTAAAATTTCTGATTTGTAATTCCCTTTAGATTGTATTTTTTTAAAACACAAATAAGCTATAAAATTTGAGCATAAAACCCACAATGTTCCACCAAAAACCCCTGTATATTCGTACCATTGAATGATGGCTGTTTTTTCTGAAAAAACATTTCCCAGATTCAACCAAGGCCATGAAAAGTCCCAATTGAGGTGAAATTTTTCAAAACATATCCAAAGTGTTATAAAAAAAATTGTAGATAATTTATCACCTAATCTTTTCCTCAATATGAGAGATATTAAAACTATTGTACTCATTAGTACTGAATTAACAATTATAGCAAATGACATCCCAAAGAAAGAAGCATAGTAGAGCCAATAAGTTGTAATCAAGTTCCAGGTAAAAAATGTTACAAAGGAAAATAATGTTAAAGTGAAATTATTTTGCTTTTTAAAGTTATCAATAAGGTAAATTAATGGAACAAAAGCGAAAAAGATGAAAAAATATAAGCCATATGTCGGCCATGATATTCCTAACATAAGTCCTGAAAGAATGCTTAAAAGAAAATGTTTTCTAAATTTCAATTAAATCTGATTATTTTAGCAACGAAAATATAAACTAAAAATAACATTTGAAATTAATTAAGTTACTTCCGAATCTTCTTACCATTTCTAACGGATTATGTGGCGTTTTGGCTTTGGTGTTCATAGTTGACTATGTTGATTATTCTTTTCCTAAAGAAATTAGTTATTTTTTTGCTTTTTTATTGATTCTCATAGCATCTGTTTTAGATTTTTTTGATGGCTTTATTGCTAGAAAGATTAATTATACATCTAAAATAGGATCACAACTTGATTCATTTTCCGATTTAATTTCATTCGCATTAGTTCCAAGTTTTCTTGTTTTTGACATTATGCAAAATAGTGATCGATTTATGGAAATGAAACTTTCTGATGGGTCTTTGATTCCTTACATATCATTTTTAATTATTCCCTTTGCAATGTACAGGTTGGCAAGATTCAATAATTCTATGAACTCTGACAACTTTACGGGTTTACCAACTCCTGCAGTTGGAATATTTTTTATGGGAGTACCCTTTTTGCCTTTCAAACTCACATTTGTCATTCTGATCAGCTTGATTTTAATTTTTTCATTTTTAATGGTAAGTAGGCTAAATTTCTACTCTTTAAAGCCCAGCATTAATCAAAATAGAAGATTTCTGATGATATTTGTACTTATTGAGCTTATTTTAATACTAACACTAATTATTACAAAAAATGATCTTATTAACCTTTTCAGTATCTCAGTAATAATATATGTATCTCTAAATTTACTGTTTGTGTTTTTAAATAAATAACTTTAATCAACTCTGTAAGCATTACCCCGCGCTCTATTTTCCTTATCTCCAACAAAAGAATACTCAAACAGATAGCTATTTTCTGTAGTTCCTATTATCTTAACTGAAACCGCTTTTTGATCTGAAATATTTTTTGGTTTTAGCTTTCTTAAAATATACTCACATTCTGAGACCCATGTAATTTTGGATGTGTCGATTGTAGTGCCAAAATATTCTATCTCAATCGAATCATTTCTTATTGATTTAGAATTGTAAATACCTGTACTTGTTTTTGATTCAAAATTAAACACTCCAACTTTAAATTTAGAGCAGTTTTTTTCTGGAAAAGTGCAGGAAAACAATACAACAGAGATAGTCAATAAGAATAATTTATTTTTCAAAGGTTTCAAAAGTTTTATCATCATAAAACAATATAATCTTATTTATCTTTTTTTTTGGTTCGCTAAAGGTTTTTTTCTTAAGAATATTATCAAAGAGAGGAGTTTTAGGGTCGGGTAGGGGTAGTTTTTGTCCATTGATTAACCAATCCAAACTATATTTTGGAAAACTTTTATTGATCTTCACAATAATTTCAAGGCTAGGATTATTCCTTCCGCTTAGAATGTGTGATAGTCTTGATCTTTGGATATTCAATTTTTTTGAAAAATCTGAAGCTGAGAGCCCACTCTTATTAAAAATTTCTTGAATTCTATCCTTAATCTGCATACGTTTACAAATGTAAATATTTATTAATTTAAATGTAAAAAAAAGTTTAATTATATTGAAATTATCACAAAAAATATAAACTAAAATATTAAATATGTATATTTAAAACATTGTATAGCAATATTTTATAAATAATTATTAATTTTTTTAAAAAAAAATAGAAAATCCCTTAAGCAATTGTATCTAAATGTAAACAAACAATAATGAATAATATTTAAATAAATATTAAAAATTCCTATTTTAGTATAAAATTTTTAAT
>QOQA01000026.1 GCA_003331875.1 Cryomorphaceae bacterium
TCAAAAACATCTTTAATTTATGATACACTTGCTTTCATCTCCACGAATTATGTTATGTAGGTCCATCGAATTTATTACATTTATAACAATGAAAAAACTCCTTTTTAAATGAATATAATAATCTTTTTAATAGGTGTAATAATAACCCTTATCTACTGTATGTCTTTTGTGTGGGAAATGAAACAAGAGAAACAACGAAAGGAGAAAGAGTTATTGGATTACAAAAACTACTATTCAAGAAACCTTGCTAATGAAAGAAAGAAACAACCTAAACGAAAGAAAGGTTCCCAGAGCAGAATGAAAAATTATAATTGGAAAAAATGAAAAATAGGAAGGATTTTAACATTAGAATGCAACAGTTCTTTGACCATTATCTGAAAGGGGCAAATATGCCGGTTTGGATGCACAAAGGGGTGCCTCCAATTGAAAAAGGTATTAATCAGGGTTACGATTTAGTAAAATAATAACTTTCTAAAATTATTACAGTTTTAAGCCCAAGAAGAGAAAAAAAACAAATAATGCTAAATATAAGTTAACAGAAAAATTTAGCTCTTTATGTTTGAATAGAAGTTGATAGAAAGATTGAGTAAGTAAACCTGTAATTAACCAACCACTATAATTTGATAACGGTACAATTGAATCTTTAAACTCCCAAAAATCAAGAGTAGGGGCTACAGGTTCTATAAAAAAATCAATGAACAACATCAATAATGAACCTAATATAATTGATGGTATTTTCCTTCCTTTTGAAATATAGTTTGAAATACTGCCAGAAATAGTGGTTAGGATAACCCAATTCATTCCAATCAAAAAAGGTACTCCAAAAAGTTTGGGACCAAGATTTTTACCGTATGTGTATTCACCGAACAATAAACCATAATTAACTCCTAAGAATTCCACAAAGATTCCAGTCCAAAAAATTAGAATTATACAAAATAATTCACGTTTATGAAGTTTAATTTGATTAACCATCAAAAGCAGGCTTGTTAAGAATAAATTTATTGGAGTAAATGAGGCAAAAAATATAAAATCATAGAACAATAGTCCAAGCAATCCAGAAATATGTACTAACCATATTAGAAAAATAGATAAGTATGTTTTATTAATTTTCAATTAGATCGGATATAATTTTTGATGATAATATACAAAGTGGTATTCCACCGCCGGGATGAACACTCCCTCCGCAGAAAAAAACATTTTTAATCTTCTTAGAAAAATTTGGATGTCTAAGAAATGACGAAAACATGTCGTTGCTAGATGTTCCATATAAAGATCCTAAATATGAGTTTGTATTTTTGTCTAAATCTACAGGACTATAAATTTTTTCTTCAATCAGTTTTCCCTCAATATCAATATTTAAAACTTTCTCAAGTTTCTTGATAATAGTTTTTTTCAAAATTTTAACTTCTAAATTCCAGTTTTGATTTGAGTTGTGTGGTGCGTTAACCATAACAAACCAGTTTTCTGAATTTTTAGGAGCATCCCTTTTTACATCCTTGGATGTAATATTTAAATAAATTGTAGGATCATTATAAAGTTCTTTTTTTTCAAAGATTGATTCAAACTCTTTTTTGTAATCTGATGAAAAAAAGATATTGTGCAAATCTAAATCAGTTTTGATATTCTTCATGCACCAATAAAAAATTACTGCCGAACTTGATCTCTCAGATTTAAGTGATTTATGACTAATATTATTGCCCAGTAGTTTTGTATAAAAATGATGAGTATCTACATTTGAAATAAAATAATTAGATAAAACTTTTTTACGATTATTTATTTCCAAATATTTAATCTTATTCTTCTCTACTTTTAATTTAGTAACCTCACTTCCGAAGTGAAATTTAACTCCAATTTTTTTTGCTAGATTAAATAAGCTCTTAGTTATTTCATGCATGCCACCTTCGGGAATATACGTTCCGTAATGATTTTCTAAATGTTGGATTAAGCTCATCATTCCAGGTGTTTTGTATGGAGATGAACCATTGTATGTTGCATACCTATTAAAAATTTGGATCAAATATTTATTTTTTAGCTCTTCACTATTAACCTTGCTTAGTGTTTTGTTTATTTGAAAAATATTGACATTAAATAATGCTTTAAGAGTATCAACATTGAGATAAGTTGATAGTTTGTGAAGTGATTTTTTTAAAAAAATCTTTTCAGTGAGATTATATTTCTTTTCCGCTTTTTTTAAATAACCCTTAACAGTAGAACTTGGAACATCAAACTCTTTTTCAATTTCATTAAAAAACTTTTTTTTGTCGGAGTATGCAGTGAATTTTTTTCCATCATCCCAAAAGTATTTACAATGAATTTTTTTCTTTTTGTAATTGAAAAATTTTCGAGGATTTTCATTAGAAATTGCAAAAAGCTCATCAACTAAATGAGGCATTGTAAATAATGATGGTCCTGCATCAAATCTAAAGTCACCTAATTTAAAAGTGCTTAGTTTACCCCCAGGGTAGTCATTTTTCTCATAAACATTTACATCAAAACCTTGATTTTTAAGTCTTATTGCTGAGCAAATCCCTCCAATTCCAGATCCTATAATTGCTACTTTCATATTTAAAATTCACGAGTTTGAATATCAATTATTTCAAATCTTGAGAAAAGATCTTCACTATACCATTTTCTTTCTCTTGTTTTTTTAATAATCTCTGAGTGTGCTTTATTTTTATATGCAAAATCGCTAATTGCTTTGTGATTTTTCCAAACACTAAAAGTTGCTTGTGAGAGTAGGGGCAATTCGCCAATACCTTTATAAAACTCAACTCCATCAGCATTTTTGATTGAATCAGATGCTGAGGATACATTTAGCCAAAATTCTATTTGTTTATTAAGTTTTATTTTTCCTCTAGTAATAACACCAATTTTATTGTTTTCATTAGTTTTTTTAATACTATTCACTTTGAACGGATTAATATTATCCCATAAACCATTTGAAAAAATTGGCTCCATGATGTAATCAACCCTTTTTTTTGCTTTCTTTTTTATTTCATTAGCGTGAGCGCTATTCTCTATAAAATCATTTATTACCTCTGGTTTTTTCCACACACACAATAATGAATAAACATTAAAATCAGGGTAAATAAATCCTCCCTTTCCGCCAGTCCCAAGCATTTTATAGAATGTTAAATCCTTATTATTAAAAAAATATTTTTTTGATTCCACCATTTGTTTGAATGCCCAAAACTTATTTGATTCGTAGTGAAAAAAGGAAATGGATACTGACATTGTTTTACCTTATCAAAATTAATGCTATTCTGTTAATTGAAAATATAATATCTTTATTTTTTAATTAATTTATTTGAAAAAAGATTACGATTTTATTTTCTGTGGGTATGGTCTTTCTTCCTCTGTAATTCTTTTTAAAATGTCAAGTATAGACTATTATTTGGATAAGAAAATCTTAATAATAGAGAGCAAAAAAAAGGATATAAATAAAACATGGTGTTTTTGGGATAATAATAATTCAAAATGGAATCCTTTTTTGTCTAAAAAATGGTCAAAAATAAACTTTAAAACCAATTATGTAAGTCTAGATTTTGAATTAAATGACATGACTTATAATATGATAAAGAGTCAGAATTTTTTTAATGTAATTAAAAAAACTATAAAATCTAAAATGAAAGTTGAAGTTTTGTATGATGATGTTTTGTCAATCAATCACGGATTGAGTAATGTTAAAATAAATACTTCAAATAATTCGTTTCTGACAGGTAAAGTTTTTAATAGTATTCCATCTTTCTCACCCTATGATAAAAATTCAAATTTGAAAATGCTATTACAACATTTTAAGGGTTGGACAATTAAAACAAGAAATAGATGTTTTGATCAAGAAAAGGCAACAATAATGGATTTTTCAATTGATCAAAAAAATGAAACTCGTTTTTTCTATATTCTTCCTGTAAGTTCAAATGAAGCATTGATTGAATTCACGCTTTTTTCAAAAAGAAAATTAAATGATTCTGAATATGATAAAGAAATTACAAATTATTTATCCAAAAAAGGTATATCAGAATATAAGATAATAAGTAATGAAAAAGGGGTAATTCCTATGACTTGTTTTGATTATTCAAAATACAATTCTAAAAATATTATCAATATAGGTACCTCGGGGGGATGGACAAAACCTTCAACAGGATATACTTTTAAATTTATAGATAAAAAATCAGATCAGTTACTGCTATTTTTAGATAAAGAAACTGATTTTAGAAAATTTGATAAAAAAACAAGATTTTGGTATTATGACAGAATATTTTTAGACGTTTTGTATTATCAAAATCATCTTGGCTCATATTTGTTTGAGAAACTTTTTTTAAAAAATAAAATTGAAAGAATTTTAAAATTTTTAGATAATGAGTCAAACATAATGGATGATTTAAAAATTCTTCTATCATTTCCAAAATACCTATTTACAAAGGCTTTTTTTAAGACACTTTTTAATAAGTAATATCAGTTACAATTGCCCAATTAATTATTGTATTCTTGATTTTGAGTGTTTTAAATATTAAAATGATAAAAAAAAGAGCTAAATTTTATTAAATCATTAATTATTGCTATATTTATAACAAGTCCCGTGTAGACTGGGATTTATAATATAGTCGCGGGTGGAGAGAACGCATCCTGAAAAATCGTTACATATGTTTTAATTTTAAAATGAATGTATGAAGACTTCAAACCTAACTATTCAAAAATATTTAACGTACAGAGGAGTTAAATATAACCCAAGTAATATTTCTAGAGACAATTCAAAGTCATCTGGTAATACGGGAGTTTACAGAGGAGTAAAATTTGCTCTATAAAAAAACAATAATTTTAATTGTAATTAAGGCTCTATTATTAGGGCCTTTTTTTATTTAAATTTCAATCTTTAAACATTCTAACGACGAAGTCACTTTTATTTGTTTTATAACCTCTGTACATCCCTGGTGAGTTAAACTCCATCATAACTTTTCCATTTTTATCTATCCCAATTACACCACCCGTTGCACCCATCTTGCCAACTTTATTGTGTATGGAAATTCTTGCTGCATCAATTAACGTTTTGTTTTTATATTCCATCATCGCTGAAATATCATATGCTACTACATTTCTAATAAAATACTCTCCCCATCCAGTTGCAGAAATTCCACATGTTTTATTATTAGCATAGGTTCCAGCACCAATTACCGGAACATCTCCAATTCTATTCCATTTTTTATTCATCATTCCACCAGTTGAAGTTCCAGCTGTTATATTTCCAGACTTATCAATAGCCACACAACCAACAGTGCCGTATTTATTATCCTTAATTCTTCTAATCTGTTTTAGTTGGTTTTCGATTATAAAGTAATCATTACTTATTGTTTCTAATCCAACTTCTTTAGCAAAGTTTTCTGCACCTTCGCCTGATAAAAATACATGCTTTGATTTCTCCATAACTGCACGTGCGGCAGAAATAGGATTTTTAATGATTTTTAAAGTTGCAACTGCCCCAGCATTTAGATCTTGACCTGTCATAATAGAAGCATCCATTTCAGCTGTTTCCTCATTTGTTAGGACAGAGCCTCTTCCTGCATTGAAAAGTTCAGAATCCTCAAGTATTTTTATCGTTTCCTCTACAGCATCAATACTTTTACCCCCCTGCTCAAGAATAGAATACCCAACTTCGAGAGCTTCTCTTAACTTATTCTCGTATTTCTCTTGTAATTCTTTGGGTGTGTTCTCTCTGATCACTGTTCCAGCACCTCCATGAATAACAATTGCATAATTATTTACTGATTTTTCACAAGAAAAAAAAAGTAAAATGGTAATTAATTTTAAATATTTAGTCATAATGAGTTTTTTGTAATAAAATACCTGTATCCAATAATTAATAGCTGGATTTTTGTGGCTTTGCTTAATTCTAGTCCATTTTTGGAGTAGCTAGGGATTAATATTTTGTTCAATTTTGCTAGCAGTTGATATATGCTTTTCATTTCTATCGCAATATACAATTCATGTAGTATCTTAGCAAAGTCTATGGTGAATCAGCTTTTTTTTCTGATAGTGGGTCTTTTAATGTTAGTTATTGGAAGTAATTATCTTTTAAAATCTTCAGTTGACCTATCATTAAAGTATAAAATTTCAAAAGTAGTTATTGGTTTGACCGTGGTGTCAATTGCAACTTCAGCACCTGAACTTTTGATAAGTATAAGTTCAGTTTTGAAAAATTCTAGTGACATTGCAATATCAAATGTTATAGGTTCAAATATTGCAAATTTTGGTCTAGTTTTAGGCCTTGCACTTTTTTTCTCAAAAATTAAAATCAATAATAAATTAATTTATCAAGATTGGAATTTTTTAATGATTTCAAGTGTGATTTTCTCTCTATTCGCAATAACAAAAGTAGAAATCAGTAGAATTGAAGGTTTAGTTCTTTTTACTCTACTCATTTCGTCCCTAGTATATATATTTAGAAACTCAAAAGGTGAAGATCTATCCTTGAATGAAAACAGTCGTTCAAATACTAAGCTGATTGCTTTAATATTGATATCTAGTTTAATGCTGTATTTTGGATCTGAATTTTTTGTTGATTCATCAATTTATTTTGCAGATTATTTTGGAGTTTCTGAAAGAATTATTGGTCTAACAATCGTTGCTATTGGAACAAGTTTACCTGAAGTTGTCACAACATTAGTTGCTGTATTTAAAAAGGAGCTAGATATTTCCATAGGAAATATTATTGGTTCAAATATTTTTAACATTTTAGCTGTAATAGGTGTCACATCTATTATTAAGCCATTAAAAATTTCAAATAAATTAAATCTCCAATTTGATTTATCAATAATGTTTGTTTTCATGTTATTCCTATTTCTTTTTTATTCTCTTTCAAAAACAAAAATATTAGGAAGAATTCATGGAGTTATTTTGCTTGGTTCTTTTATCATCTATTACATAATTATTATATAAAAAAAAACACCCCAAGTGGGGTGTTTTATAATTCAAATCTACTAGACTAACTAGACTTTTGCCGATTTAACAGTTTTTATAATTCTAGCTGCAATTTTATATGGATCACCATTTGATGCGGGTCTACGATCTTCTAACCATCCTTTATAACCTTTCTCTACCGTTATGATAGGAATTCTAATCGATGCTCCTCTATCAGAAACACCGTAACTGAACTGCGTAATTGATTGAGTTTCATGTTCACCAGTTAATCTTTGATCATTATAGGCACCATAAACAGCAATATGCTCATTAACTACAGGTCTGAAAGCCTCACAAATAGCATCATAAGTTTCTTTAGAGCCACAGGTTCTGAGAGTTGAGTTTGAAAAGTTGGCATGCATTCCTGAGCCATTCCAATCAGTTGCACCTAATGGTTTAGGGTGATACTCAATCGCTAGACCATAATCTTCGGCTAATCTTTCTAAAAAGTAACGAGCTACCCAAATTTCATCTCCAGCTTTAGCTGCACCTTTTGCAAAGATTTGGAACTCCCATTGACCAGCAGCAACTTCAGCATTCGTTCCTTCAATGTTGATTCCAGCATCAATACATATATCCAGATGTCTATCCATAATTTCTCTTCCGAAAGCATTTTTTCCACCAACTGAGCAATAAAATTGACCTTGGGGAGTTTGGTCTTTTGGGAAACCTAATGGTAAGTTAGTTTCAGGATCCCATAAGAAATATTCCTGCTCAAATCCAAACCAAAAATCATCGTCATCATCATCAATAGTCGCTCTTCCATTTGACTCGTGAGGTGAACCATCAGAGCTTAAAACTTCATTCATTACAATAAACCCATTTTTTCTAACTGGATCAGGATATATTGCAACAGGTTTAAGTAAGCAGTCTGAAGAACCACCAGGTGCTTGTTGAGTTGAACTACCGTCAAAAGCCCATATTGGACAATCTTCTAGTTTACCACTAAAATCAGATACAACTTTTGTTTTACCTCTGAGGCTTTGGGTTGGTTTGTATCCATCCAACCATAAATATTCAAGTTTAGATTTACTCATAATAGATTTATTTAAGATCAATTAAATGTATTGTTATTTTGTAAAAAAAAATGATACGTAATATCAAAGTTTTCTGTTTTTATGAACATCATAATTTTAGTACTTAAAAATTATTTTTTTAATAACAAATTGACTTAAAATATGTTTTTTCTTCAATCTTAATTAACAAATAAATTGGACAATTTTTTAAGTAAAAACAATAAGCATTATCTTTGACAAATAAATAATCTTTTGAATATCGATAACAAATATGATCGCAGGGGTGTTTCGTTCGACAAAAAAGATGTTCATGATGCTATAAAAAATATAGATCAAGGTCTTTACCCCAATTCATTCTGTAAAATTATTCCTGACATAATTAACAATGATAAAGAAATGTGTCTTGTTATGCATGCTGATGGTGCTGGGACAAAATCATCATTAGCTTATGCTTATTGGAAGGAAACCAATGACTTATCAGTTTGGAAAGGAATCTCTCAAGATTCTCTAATTATGAATATCGATGACCTTATCTGTGTTGGAGCTACAAAAAACATAGTTGTTTCTTCAACAATAGGTAGGAATAAAAAATTAATACCCGGCACAGTTCTTAAAGAAATTATTGAAGGGAATGAGGAGGTTATTAAAATGCTAAACTCTTTCAATCTGAATATAAAATCGTCTGGAGGTGAAACTGCTGACGTTGGAGACTTAGTTAAAACAATAATTGTTGATAGCACAGTCTTTACTAGAATGAAAAGAGAAGATGTGATTGAAAATAAAATAAAATGTGGTAATGTTATAATTGGTCTTTGTTCCTATGGAAAATCCACTTATGAAGAAGCATACAATGGCGGAATGGGTAGTAATGGGTTAACCTCAGCTAGACACGATGTGTTTAATAATGAATATAGAAAAAGATACCCTGAAACTTATGATAACAAACTACCAGAAAATTTGATTTATACAGGATCAAAAAAATTTACTGATCCTGTAGACGGAGTTGAATTAAATGCTGGTAAGCTAGTTTTGTCTCCAACAAGAACTTATGCGCCAATCATCGATAAAATCTTAAGACAGATAAATAGAAAGAGTATTGATGGTATTATTCATTGCAGCGGCGGTGCACAAACAAAAGTTTTAAATTTTGTTGATAATTTACATATTGTAAAAAATGATTTATTTGAAATACCACCACTTTTTAAAATGATTCAAAAAGAATCAGGAACAAACTGGAGAGAAATGTATCAGGTTTTTAATATGGGACATAGGATGGAAATATATGTTGACAAAAAATACGCTGATGAGATTATCTCAATTTCTAAAAGCTTCAATGTTGATGCTAAAATAATTGGTAAAGTTGAAGATAGTGACATCAAAAAATTAACAATTTCAACTGAAGCAGGAAAATTTATTTATTGATGTTAGAGAAACTCAAAATATTAGAAGAAAAATTCAAAGAATTATCTGATTTGATTATTCAACCTGATATCATGTCAGACCAAAAAAAATACATAAAGATTAGTAAGGATTATAAGGACTTGAAAGAGATTATTGATAAAAAAATAGAGTATGAAAATATTATAAAAAATATTGAAGAAGCTGGTGATATCATCAAAAATGAGGATGACAAAGAAATGCTTGAATTAGCAAATTCTGAAATGGTGATCTATAAAGAAAAGTTAGTGAACCTGGAGGATCAATTAAAGTTATTGTTAATTCCCAAAGACCCTGATGATTCAAAAAATATTGTTATGGAGTTAAGAGCAGGAACTGGCGGTGATGAAGCAAGTATTTTTGCTGGAGATTTATTCAGAATGTATTCTAAATATGCTGAAAAACAAGGCTGGAAGGTCAATCTTGTACATTTTAATGAAGGAACTGCAGGTGGCTATAAAGAAATTATCTTTGAAATAAATGGTGAAAATGTTTACGGAACCATGAAGTTTGAATCAGGTGTTCATAGAGTTCAAAGAGTTCCCCAAACCGAGACTCAAGGTAGGGTCCATACTTCTGCTTCAACAGTTATGGTTTTGCCTGAAGCCGAAGAGTTTGATGTTGATTTAGATATGCAAGATGTGAGAATTGAACGGACAACATCAACTGGTCCCGGAGGGCAATCTGTTAACACTACCTATTCAGCAATTAAACTTCATCACGAACCTACAGGAATTATTGTGAGCTGTCAAGATCAAAAATCACAACATAAAAATCTTGAAAAAGCCCTTAAAGTACTTAGATCAAGATTGTATGAGCTAGAGATTAGTAAAAGAAAAGATGAGGATTCTCAAAAGAGGAATTTGATGGTGTCCTCTGGTGATAGATCCGCTAAAATAAGAACTTATAACTACCCACAAGGAAGAGTTACAGACCATAGAATTAATTTAACTTTATATGACTTGCAAAATATTGTTAACGGAGATATTGATAAGCTTATTGAGGAACTTAAACTTCATAATAATATTGAACTAATGAAAAGTGATAAGTAATGAAATTAAATCAATTAGAGCGTAATATTAAATCTAAAAAATCCTTTTTATGTTTAGGTCTTGATACAGATCTAGATAAAATACCAAAATATTTACTTAAGCATTCCGATCCTGTATTTGAATTCAATAAGATTTTAATTGATGAATTAAATAAAAAAATTGTTGCAGTAAAAATCAATACGGCCTTTTATGAAAGTAGAGGAGCATCCGGTTGGACTTCCATGGAGAAAACTATTGAATATCTAAATAAAAATTATCCCGAGCTTTTTACTATTGCGGATGCCAAAAGAGGAGATATTGGAAATACGTCAAAAATGTATGCAAAAGCTTTTTTTGAAAACTTAAATTTTGACTCAATAACTCTTTCTCCCTATATGGGAGGGGATACCGTAACTGAATTCCTTAATTATGAGGATAAATATCCAATTATACTTGCTTTAACGTCAAATAAGGGCGCTGAGGATTTTCAATTGCCAAATAATTTATTTGAAAATGTTATAGTAAAATCTAAAAACTGGAAAAATTCAGATAAAATTATTTATGTTGTTGGAGCAACAAAATCTGATTTTCTAAAAAAAATCAGAAATATTATACCGGATAATTTTTTATTAATTCCCGGAATTGGTGCCCAAGGCGGAGACGTAGACGAAGTAATTAAATCCTGTACAACGACTGAAAACAAAAAGATATTGATCAACATATCTAGATCAATAATTTATGCAGGAAATAACGAAAACTTTGTTATAGAGGCAGTAAAAAAAGTCGATGAATTTAATAGTTCTATTAATTTTTAAATAAAAAGGGCCGTTACTGGGAAGTAACAGCCCTTTATAATTAGAAAAAATTAAAACAACTAACTAAAAATTATAAATTTTCTAATTATTTTACACTGAAATCAGCGTATGCACTAGTACCATGCTCAGCAATATCAAGACCTTCGGCTTCTTCAGCTTCAGATACTCTAAGACCTACTAAGGCTTTTACTAATAGTACAATTATAGCAGCTCCAATGCAACAGAATATACCTGCTACACCAATAACAGCAGCTTGAATTCCAACTTGCTCTAATCCTTGATTTGCACCAAAGACTCCAACAGCTAATGTGCCCCAGATA
>QOQA01000027.1 GCA_003331875.1 Cryomorphaceae bacterium
GTTAAGAGTTGATTCAATGTATTTTCTCGTTCGTCATTAGAGCCAGTCATATTGTTTTTACCTCTAGCACGACCAATTGCATCTATTTCATCAATGAAAATTATTGCTGGTGATTTATCTTTAGCTTGTTTGAAAAGATCTCTAACTCGGGAGGCACCAACGCCAACAAACATTTCTACAAAATCAGAACCTGATAGTGAGAAAAAGGGAACCTTTGCTTCGCCTGCGACAGCCTTAGCTAGAAGAGTTTTTCCTGTACCCGGTAAACCTACTAAAAGTGCTCCTTTGGGTATTTTACCCCCCAACTTAGTGTATTTTGTGGGGTTTTTAAGAAAATCAACTATTTCTTTAACTTCTTCTTTTGCTCCTTCAAGACCAGCTACATCTTTAAATGTAATTTTAACATCACTTTTTTCATCAAATAGTTTTGCTTTGGATTTTCCTATACTAAAAATCTGAGAACCTGCTCCACCTGTTCCACCACCTGCCATTCTTCTCATAAAATATATCCACAAACCAATCAAAATTATAAGCGGTAATAAGCCTAACAAGACATCAAGCCATTTATTTTCAACAGTCTTGAATTCGTATCCAATAACTAATCCGCTTGTTTGAGCATTTTCAAGTTTCCGTTGGAAGAGTTCAAGATCTCCAACTTCACAGGTGTAATGAGGACCTAGGCTGTTTTTTTGACCAAGGAAATTTGACTTTGAAACTTGTCTATGAACATCACTTACAAGCGCTCCTTCTGTCAATGTAATTTCAGCAAGTGTTTTATTAATAATTATTACGTTCGATATTTCTCCTGAATTAAGATATTTTTCAAAAGTTGTAATGTTAATTTTTTTAACAGAACTAAAATTATTCGAATTTCCAAAATATGAGAATATTATAAATATTGAAGCTATAAGTCCATAAATCCAATAGTTTGAATTGTTTTGATTGCTAATTTTATTTTTTTTCTTATCCATGTATTAAATATTAATTAATTCTGCATCACCCCAAAGTTTTTCTAATTCATAGGTTTCTCTAAATTCTTTCTTAAAAATATGAACAATAACATCAATGTAGTCCATCAATACCCAATTTTTGTTCTCAAGACCTTCAATACTCAATGGTTTTTCTTTTAGTTCTTTACTCACAGTTTTTTTTACTGAATTTGAAATTGCATTTACTTGAATGTTAGATTGACAATCACATATTACAAAATACTTGAAGTCGACATTTTCAAGTTTTGAAAAATCTATAATATTAATGTTCTCACCTTTAACATTTTCGATTCCTTTGATAATATTTTTAACTGTTTTATTTTTAATTTGCATTTAAATACTGCAAGATGAAATTAATCAAACTTAATGCCATCGATTCAACAAATGAATACATAAAATTAAACAAATCTTTCTTTAGCCAAAATTCATTAGTAGTTTATTCTTTTAATCAGACTAATGGTAAAGGCCAAAGAGGTAAAATTTGGACTAGTCAACCTTATAAAAATATCTGTATTTCATTCTACAATAAAATTGAAAAAACATCGAATGAAACATTATTAAAAACAAATTTATTTGCATCATTATCTGTTTTAGAAATTTTAAAACTTTATGATATTCCAAAATTAAAAATTAAATGGCCTAACGACATTATGTCAGGAAATAAAAAAATTGCGGGTATTTTAATTGAAAACAGCTTCTTTAGAAATAAAATTGTTGACTCAATTATTGGTATTGGTTTAAATGTAAATCAAATAGATTTTGATTTAATTACGGATGCAACTTCGATGAAAATATTAAAAAATGAAAGTTTTGACCTAAATAAATTATCTGATGAATTTATTAAAAAGTTTTATTTACTAGAATTCCAAATAAAAAACCTTTCCAAAGTTGGATTACTTAAAAAATTTACTTCTAATTTATATGGTTTAAGAAAAAAACAAAAATTTCAGATTGATAATAAAGTTGTTGAGGGTTTTATTTTCGGGATTAGTGATGATTACAGATTAACAGTCAGGATAGAAAAACAAATTAAGCATTTTGATAATGGTCAAATAAAATTAATTAATCAAGACTAAACCTTCTATTTTCTTTGAAATATTAGTAAGAAAATTTTCAAGTGGTTTTTTTGCCATCATTTCAATCATTGTAGAAAAATTACCATTAAAAATTATTTGACATTTTGTACTACTCATATTAATTTCGGATAAATTAATATGTATTTCAAAATCAAAATTATCAGAATTAGATTTTAATGAAAATGAATTATTGGAAGTTTTTTTATGAGTTAATGATATATTAGGAAAACTACCAATCTTTAATCTGAATGTATTTTCATTTAAAACCTCAAAACTAGTAATATCCTCATCAAAAATTTTTTTATAATTTTTTATTTCTTCAAAAAAGTTTATTAGAGATTTAATACTGTTTTCTAAACTTTCTATTTCTCTTGTAATTTTCATGTTTCACAACCAATTTACTGGATCATCTCTCCAGCTTAGAATGTACTTCATTTCCTCTGAATTAAAGAATTTTTCTTCTTTTGCATAATTTAGAAGATAAGTAAATGATGAAAGTGAAAAATGATCAATATTATTATCAAAAAAATTCTTTTTTGATATCTCAAAATCATAATTAAAAATACTGATCATTCCCAAAAGACTAAGGCCTTCATTTTTTAGAGAATTGCAAGCTTTTAAACTACTTCCGCCAGTACTAATTAAATCTTCAATCACAACAACTTTAGCACCCTCTTTAAAATATCCTTCAATACTATTTTTTCTGCCATGTACCTTTTGGTTGGATCTAACATATACAAAAGGCTTATTAAGTTCTTCAGCAACCAACATCCCAATTCCTATTGCACCTGTAGCAACTCCAGCAATTAATTCAGTTTCAGGATATTTTTTTAAAATTATAGAAGAAAGATTTTCAGAGATATATTTGCGAATTTCAGGGTAAGACAAAATTATTCTATTATCACAATAAATTGGAGATTTCCAACCAGAAGCCCATGTAAAAGGATTTTTATGATTAAATTTTATTGCATTAATTTGTAGTAGAAGTTCAGAAGTTTTTTTTGCAATGTCTTCATCTAAAATCACATAACAAATGTATAAAGTTTTTATTAATAAGTTTTCAATTATTTTAACATCAAAAAATAAATATTTGAACCAGGAAAATTCGTTTTTAATGCTCAGTATGACTTTAGATGAAATTTTAAAAAAAGCAAGAAAACATAAAAAAATATTTTTATTTCACCCCAAAAAATCTGATTTATTAAAAGTCTTTAAATCTAAGATAAAGGTAATTTTTGCCTCTGGTGGTATTGTTTCAAATGAAAATAGTCAAATTTTATTTATATACAGAAGGGGTAAATGGGATCTACCTAAAGGGAAAGCAGAAAAGGGTGAAACAATCAGAGAAACCGCAATAAGAGAGGTTGTGGAAGAAACTGGAATCGAAAAGCTCAAAATTGATAAGTATTTTTCAAATACCTTTCATATTATTAGAAACAATAAAAAGTACTTTCTAAAAGAAACATCATGGTTTTTGATGTCATCAAATTATAAAGGTAAATTGAAGCCTCAGATTAAGGAAGGGATAAAATCTGTAAAATGGAAAACATTTGATGATGCAGAAAAGATAAAGAAAAAAACCTATACTAATATTTCCATTATTTTAAATGACTTTTTAAAACAAAATCGGAAATAGATTCAGGAATCAATTTACTGTAGTTCCCATTATTATTAATCAAATCTCTGACTATACTGCTGCTAATGAAAGATGTTTTTGCTGATGTTAGTATAAAAATTGTCTCAATTCTTGAAAGAAATCTATTTGTTCTGGCAATAGCTTTTTCAAACTCAAAGTCACCTGTATTTCTAACTCCTCTAACAATAAATTTTGCATCTACTTTTTTACAAAAATCAATTGTCAATCCATCATAGCTTATTACTTTTATTTTCTTATCATCTTTGACAACCTCATTGATAAATTCTATCCTTTCTTCCAATGTAAACATGGTCTTCTTCTCACTATTTTTACCAATACCAACAATAATTTCATCAAATAATAGTTTACTTCTCTTTAAAATATCAAAGTGTCCTAATGTAAATGGATCGAATGTTCCAGGAAAAATTGCTCTTTTCACAATTACAAATTTAATTATTTAGAGTATTGTTAATCATATATGACACTAATTCTTTCAAACTTAGTTTTGAAAGTCTTACTTGTTTTGGAAAAATACTTTCATCACTCATCCCAGGAATTGAATTTAATTCTAAAAAATAAGGAATATCATCCACAATTATAAAGTCTATTCTTGCAAAACCAGACAGTTTAAGATTTTCATAAATAAGTTTGGCACATGTTTTTACAGTAAGACTTATTTCGTCAGTTATTCTCGCAGGAGTGATTTCACTACTTTTTCCCATATATTTCGCTTCATAATCAAAAAAATCATTTTCTGTTATAACTTCAGTAATTCCAAAGACTTTGATTTTTCCTTTATATTTCATTAATCCAACTGAAACCTCAATCCCGTTTAGGCTTTCCTCAACTAAAATTCCATTACCCAAACCAATCAGATTTTTAATATTATTTTTTAGTGTTTTACTGTCATTAACTTTAGTTACTCCAAAACTACTTCCTGAATTATTTGTTTTAACAAATAAAGGAAACTCCATCTGATTAAAAATTTCAAAATCAATTTTTTTATTACTCTCAATAAAAATTGATTTCGCACAACTTACACCTAAATTTTTTGCAAAATCAATACATTCATTTTTGTTAAAAGTTATTTTAGCATTATCAGCGCTGGGACCTGTGTAGGGTATATTAATTCCTTCAAAATATTCCTGAATGATACCATCCTCGCCTGGAGTTCCATGGATTATATTAAAAACGACATCAAATTGAATTTTGTTTTTACCAACTTTAAAACTAAAATCATTTTTATCAACAGAGTACTTATTACCATTACCTTTTACCCACCAATTATTTTTTTCAATAATTACTTTGTAAGGATTAAATAATTTTGTGTCAATATTTTCAAAAATATTATTTCCACTTTTAATTGAAATTTCAAACTCATCAGAATACCCCCCCATCAAAACAGCTACATTTTTTTTCAATTTATTTATTTTACTGGATATTTTAAAGATACTTATTTATATATATTTGTTCTCACAACCTATGAAATTTTTATATAGTAGAATCTTTATAAAACAACTTTTTATCTCTGTTGTAGTTTTTGCATTAATTGTATTAATTTCAATTATATTTCTATTTTTCTACACTGGTCAAACTAATTATATAAAAGTTCCTGACTTATATGGTTTAAAGATACCTGAAGCAGAAAAGATACTCAATGAAAAAAAACTAAACTTTGAGGTTTCTGATTCTATTTTTTATGACCCCCAAATTAGTCCCAATACGGTCGTAAATCAAACACCCCTTATGGGTAAAGAAGTTAAAAAGAACAGAAAAATATATTTGACCATAAACCCATCTGATTTTTCAGATGTAATATTTCCGGAGCTGATTCAATTAACCAAAAGAGCTGCCACATCATTAATTAATGCTCTTGATTTAGAGTTGGGAAATATCGAGTTTGTGGATAACATCGGTAAAGATGTAGTATTGGAGGTAAAATTTAATGATACTATAATCAGTTCAGGACAATTAATTCCAAAGAAATCTAAAATAGACCTAGTTCTGGGAAATGGAAATAAATAACCCAAATATTCAAGATTCTTTTGATGATTTGTTCGAACATTTTTCTTTTGATGCTGATGTTGGTCAAAATCCACTGAGGGTAGATAAATTTTTGATGAATAGAATTGAAAATGCCACACGAAGCAAGATTCAACAGGCTGCAAAGGAAGGATTTATAATTGTTAATAATAAAGCTGTAAAACAAAATTACAAGGTTAAACCAAAGGATGTTGTTAAGGTTATGTTCCATCATCCACCATATGAAAATCTTATAATTGGAGAAAATATAAAGCTAGATTTAGCCTATGAAGATGATCATATTATTATTGTAAATAAACCACCAAATTTAGTTGTTCATCCCGGACACGGCAACTATAACGGAACCTTGTTAAATGGGCTCATTCATCATTTCGAAAACTTGCCCAAGAACAAGGATGGAAGACCAGGACTTGTTCATAGAATAGATAAGGATACAAGTGGTTTACTGGTAATAGCTAAAACTGCTAAAGCATTATCTAATCTTTCAAAACAGTTTCTTTCAAAATCAATCGAAAGAAGATATGTAGCATTAGTTTGGGGAAGCTTAATAAATAAAGCTGGAACTATTGATAAATCACTTGCAAGAGATAAAAAAAATAGAATGATTATGTCAGTTCCCGATGATTCTACAAAAGGTAAAAGATCAATAACACATTATAAAGTGATTGATGATTTTGGTTATGTTTCTTTGATTGAATGCGAATTAGAGACTGGACGAACACACCAAATTCGAGCTCACATGAAGCATATAGGTCATCCAATATTCAATGACTCTAGATATGGAGGAGATCGAATTTTAAAAGGAACAATATTTTCAAAGTACAAGCAATTTGTAGAAAATGCATTCAAACTTTTACCCAGACAAGCACTTCATGCTAAGACCTTGGGTTTTAATCACCCTGAAAATGGAGAAAAAATATTTTTTGAGTCTGAACTTCCAAATGATTTTTCATTATGCTATGAAAAGTGGAAAAATTATTCAAAAAATATTTAATTTTGAGTAATGAAAATTATTATATCTCCAGCCAAGTCCTTAGACTTTGATAGTAAACTTAATTCCCAAAATGTTTCTAAGCCTAAATTTTTAGAAAAAACATTGGCTATAAACTCAATTTTAAAGAAAAAATCACCTAGTGATTTAATGAAGTTACAGTCGATATCTGAAAAGCTTTCTGAGCTGAATTGGAAAAGGAATTTAGAATTTTCTAAAAATCACAATGATAATAATTCAAGACCAGCAATTTTCGCTTTCAATGGAGATGTTTATACGGGATTAGATGTTAAAACACTAGACGATAAAAAAATTGATTTTTTACAAAATAATCTTAGAATTATTTCTGGTTTGTATGGTGTTTTAAAACCATTGGATTTGATTCAACCTTACAGGCTCGAAATGGGGACAAAAATTAGTATTAATGGTTCTTCAAACCTCTATGAATATTGGTCAAACGATGTAACAAAATTTTTATCTGAAGAATTACCTTACTCGGAAATTTTATTGAATTTAGCTAGTAATGAATATTTTTCTACTATTAATAAATCTAAAATTAACTCAGAAATAATTTCACCTATTTTTAAAGATTTCAAAAATGGAAAACTCAAAATAATATCCTTTTATGCAAAAAAAGCAAGAGGAATGATGGTTCGTTATGTTGCTGATAATCTAATTGATAGTTATGACAATTTATTGTCTTTCAATTATGGAGGGTATGTTTTTAATGAAAATGAGACTAAAGTAAGTAATCAACCTATTTTTACTAGGTAATTAGTCTCTCAAACTTTTTATAAATTCGGAGGTATTAAAAATACCATTCTCTGAAATCCAATTAATGTAAGCAGAGCCGATAATTGCTCCGCGGCTGTATTTGCCAGCATCAACAAAAGTGTTTTTATTACTTATTCCAAATCCAACTAAAAGTGGGGATTTTAGCTTCATCGAATTGATTCTTTTAAAATATTTTTTTTGGAATGAATCGAATGAGTTAATAGCACCAGTTACATTGTAGCTACTAACCATATAAATAAAACCTTCAGAAATTTTATCTATATGGTTTATTCTTCTTTGAGATGTCTGAGGTGTGATTAAAAACATGTTTAGTAATCCATAGCTTTTAAAATTTTTTTGATACTTATCATTATAAATATCGACAGGTAGATCGGGAATGATTAATCCGTCGATGCCCACTTCTTTACATGACTTACAAAATTTTTTAATTCCGAATTGCAATATCGGATTGAAATAGCCCATAATAACAACTGGAATATCTGTGGTTTTTCTCAAATCTTTTAATTGCTCAAATAATAAACTCGTATTCATTCCATTATTTAATGCAATGGTTGAACTTTTTTGAATTGTTGGGCCATCTGCAAGAGGGTCGCTAAATGGGAGCCCTATTTCAATCATTTCAACTCCAGCAGAATCCAATTCTTTAATAATTGAAAGGGTATCATTTTTTTTTGGAAATCCAGCGGTAAAATAAATGGACATAATAGACCCATCTTTTTCAAAAACTTTATTAATTCTATTCATCAAAAGGTTTTATATAAATTCTCTTGCCTTGAATATTGTGAATATCTCCTGGCGTATAATTAACCTCTTTATGTAATCTTTTTTCCTCAAATTGTCGTCCCAGACCTGGTGGTTTTTTCATTGCATCAGTTATTCTGAAAGAGATATGCTCTTTTAATGAATCTAGTATTGACTTATATTCAATTTTATTTGCAAGATTAATTAACTCTTCTTTATCATTTCTGTGATCGTAAAGCTCAAAACCATCCTTACCATCTTTTCCCCACATAATAAGCCTATGTCTAACAGTTTTAATACTATACCCCTCAAACTCTTTTTTATGTTGAGAGGCTTTCCATCTTGTAAGTGCACTTTCTCTTACTTTTAAATCATTTTTTTTGAATACGGGAACTAAACTTTTACCCACAACGTGAGATGGGGTCTCAATTTTTGTAAGATCAGTTAATGTGGGATATATGTCAATAAGTTCAACAGGCGAGTGAGAACTAACTCCATTTGGAATTCCAGGTCCAGAAAAGATTAAAGGAACTCTAGTCGAGTTTTCAAATAAAGTTTGTTTTTGCCAATGACCATGCTCTCCCAAATGATATCCATGGTCGGATGTAAAAACAACTATAGTGTTTTTATCAAGACCAGTTTTTTTTAGTTTTCTCAATATTCTTCCAATTTGAGCATCAACAAATGTTGTTGTTGCATAATAAGCCTCTTTAATTTCTTTGGCAAGTTGATTATGTTCCGGGTAATTTAGCTTAATCTGGTCTTCTTTCCACCTTATGGAAGCTTGTGCTGGTTTTGGCAGTGTGTTAAGATATTCATCTGAAATTCCAGAGTAGGGTATTTCCATTTTGTTTTGCTCATACAAATCAAAATATTTTTTTGGCGCAACAAATGGTGTGTGAGGTCTATACATACCAACTGCTAAAAAAAACTTTTTTCCATTTTTAGAAAACTTTTCTAATTGTTCAATTGCCTCTGTTGCTCCTATTCCATCTGTTTGCTCCTCATCTTTACCATCAGCGGCCAGCCAACTCAAAGTACCACCATATTGCCTAGGTTTGAGAGTATTTATTTTATATTCTTCCTCTTTATCTCTTCCATAAGGATTAATTGTGTATGTCCAAGTACTAATATCATCTTGGGCTCCAGATGTACCAATGGTTCCAGGATTGCCATAATGAAATATTTTTCCAATTCTAACAGATGTGTAACCTCTTTGTTTAAAGCGTTGACCTAAAGTGACAACATCAGGTATTGTTTGACGAACATCTACATCCAAGACAGTATGTTTGGTTTGATTTGAATACATTCCAGTCATCAATGAAGTTCTGGATGGACCACATAACGGAAATTGATTGTGAGCATTAGAAAATAACACTCCATTTCCAGCCAATTTGTCAATGTTAGGACTTATAACTTGAGGATGACCATATGATCCTAAATCACAGTTTAGGTCATCTGTCATAATGAATAATACATTAAAATTTTCACTATTATTCGCCACTTTCTTATCATTACATGAGATAAAAAATAATGTTAAATAAAATATTAGCGATGTTAGTTGTTTCATAATTTAAAATATTCAATAAAGGTATCTAAATCTTTATCACCCCTGCCCGAGCAATTGAATACAATTATGTCATCCTTTTTAAATTTTTTTTGATCTAAAACAGCAAATGCATGCGCGGTTTCAATTGCAGGTATAATACCTTCCATTTGTGAAAGAAGTAATCCCCATTCCATTGCTTTTTTATCATTAACTGATATAAATTCTCCTCTTCCACTTTTATAAAGATTAGCATGCATTGGTCCAATGCCTGGATAGTCAAGTCCAGCTGATATTGAGTATGGTTCGGTAATTTGACCATCATTTGTTTGCATAAGTAATGTCTTTGAACCATGAATTATGCCCTCCTTACCTAATATTGATGTTGCTGCACTCTTCCCAGAGTTAATTCCTTTTCCGGCAGCTTCAACGCATATAATTTTAACATCATTATCATTTAAAAATGGATAAAAAATACCAGCCGCATTACTTCCTCCACCAACGCAAGCTATTATATACTCCGGTTTTGATTTATTTTCTAATTCTTGAAGTTGATTAATTGTCTCATACCCAATAACAGATTGAAATCTTGCAACCATGTCCGGAAAAGGGTGTGGTCCAACAACTGATCCAATTATATAATGTGTGTCCACTGGATTACTAATCCAGTCTCTTATTGCCTCATTAGTTGCATCTTTTAAGGTTTTGCTTCCTGATTTTGCTGGTCTAACTTCCGCTCCTAGCATCTTCATTCTCGCTACATTTGGAGATTGCCTCTTGATATCCACCTCTCCCATATATATTATGCACTTAAAACCAAGCAATGCACATA
>QOQA01000003.1 GCA_003331875.1 Cryomorphaceae bacterium
ATAAGATGAGCTGCAAAAAAAACTGTTAGTTCAAATATTACAGGAACAAATGCTGGAAGGTTTTCAATAAGTGTAAAACTTGGTTTTCCTCCAATATTTTGAGGCCAATCAACAATCATTATATAATTAATCATTAGAATAGCAAAAGTAAAGCCGATAAACCCATAAATGAAGGCAGCTATTGCGATTCGAGTCGGCTTTAAATCAAGAGCATGGTCTAATCCATGGACAGGAAAAGGAGTAAAAACATCATTGATATTCACACCTTTAGATTTCAAGATTTTGACAGCTGATAAAAGCTTGTCATCATCATCATATATAGCATGTACATGTTTATTTGCCATTATTATCTCTGAGTTTTTTATAATTATCGCCTGATGATTTTAATATTGTTTTAACCTCTGCTTGAGCAATTACTGGAAATGTTCTTGAGTAAAGCAGAAATAAAACAAAGAAAAAGCCAATTGTGCCAAGAAATATCCCTATTTCAACAAATGTTGGTGAAAACTGTGTCCATGACGAGGGTAAATAGTCCCTATGAAGGGATGTTACAATGATTACAAACCTTTCAAACCACATTCCAATATTTACAACAATTGAAATGATAAAAGAAAAAGTAATACTGGTTCTCAATTTCTTAAACCACATTAACTGCGGTGAAAACACATTGCATGTCATCATTGCCCAGTATGCCCACCAATATGGGCCTGTTGCTCTATTTAAAAAAGCATACTGTTCATATTCAACACCGGAATACCATGCAATAAAGAGTTCCGTTATGTAAGCACACCCAACAATTGATCCAGTGATCATAATTACAATATTCATCAATTCGATATGCTGAAGTGTGATGTAATCTTCTAAGTTGCAAACCTTTCTCATAACTAGAAGCAGGGTCTGAACCATTGCAAACCCAGAAAATATTGCACCTGCAACAAAATAAGGAGGAAAAATTGTGGTATGCCAACCAGGAATTACAGATGTTGCAAAGTCAAATGATACGATTGTATGAACGGATAAAACTAGTGGAGTTGCCAAGCCTGCTAACACTAGTGATACTTCTTCAAATCTTTGCCAGTCCTTAGCTCTACCGCTCCATCCAAAACTTATAAGACTGTATATTTTTTTCTGAAATGGCTTTACAGCTCTATCTCGGATCATTGCAAAATCTGGCAATAGGCCTGTCCACCAAAAAACCAATGAAACTGTTAAATAGGTAGAAATTGCAAAAACATCCCACAATAACGGAGAATTAAAATTTACCCACAAAGATCCAAACTGGTTTGGTATAGGAACAATCCAGTATGCAAGCCAAGGTCTTCCCATGTGGATGACTGGAAACAAACCTGCTTGGATAACAGAAAAAATTGTCATTGCTTCGGCAGATCTATTAATTCCCATTCTCCACTTTTGTCTGAAAAGAAGTAGTACCGCAGAAATTAGTGTACCCGCGTGACCAATACCAACCCACCAAACAAAGTTTGTGATGTCCCAAGCCCATCCAATCGTTTTATTAACTCCCCATGTTCCAATTCCAGTTGAGATTGTATAAATAATACAGCCTATTCCCCACAAGAAAAGTCCTAGTGAAATAATAAATACTATCCACCACTGTTTATTTGCTGATCCTTCGATAGGACGTGCAACATCAACTGTAATCTGATGATATGATTTATTACCAGTTACTAATGGTGCTCTGATTGGTGCTTCGTAGTGAGAACCCATAGATTAAGTTTTTTTCATATTACCATTATTTCTAACCTTGGTGTGATAAAATACATTTGGTTTTGCGCCAACATACTCAAGTAAATGATAAACTCTGTCATCCTTACTTCTTTTGAAAACATTACTTTCTTCATTATTAATATCTCCAAAGCTCAATGCGCCAGTTGAGCATGCAGCAGAACATGCTACAGCATCGTTAAATTCATTAACATCAGTCTCTCTTCCTTCGTTTTTGGCTTTTAAAATTACAGCTTGAGTTGATTGGATACAAAATGAACATTTTTCCATAACACCTCTCGACCTCACAACAACATCAGGATTTAGTACCATTTTTCCCAAATCATCATTCATATGGAAATCAAACTCATCATTATTATTATATAAAAACCAGTTAAACCTTCTGACTTTATAAGGACAGTTATTTGCACAATACCTTGTCCCAACACATCTATTGTAAGCCATATGATTTTGTCCCTGTCTTCCATGTGAAGTAGCAGCTACAGGACAAACAGTCTCGCAAGGTGCTTGATTACAATGTTGACACATTACAGGTTGAAATACAACTTGAGGGTTTTCATTAGGATCTTCCAATTCTCCAAATACATTCAAAGATTCTACTAAGCCATTAATATTTTCTTTATTTTCTATATCTTTTTCAAAAGTCACATCAGATGAATAATACCTGTCTATTCTTAACCAATGCATATCTCTTGATTTTCTAACTTCTCTCTTCCCAACAACAGGGACGTTATTTTCAGCATGGCAAGCAATTACACAAGCCCCACAACCAGTACAAGAATTCAAGTCAATTGATAATTTGAAGTGATGACCAATTGATCTATCAAACTCTTCCCATATGTTTACCTCTTTTTTGTTAACAGCTGTCTCAATGTGGTTTTTAGATACCACAGGAATTGCGTTCCAATAATTTTTTGGTTTTGTATTGTATGTATCAAGGGTTGTTTCCTTAATTATATCTCCACGACCCATCAAAGTATTTTGTAACTGAACACAAGCAAATTCATGAATTTCATAAACCGGCTTAATACTTACAAATTGGTGCTTTGAAAAATTCTTATATAATTTATAAGCATTCTCTCCTGTTTTCATTTCATTTTTAAGTCCTTGAGTTCTTCCATAACCGAAGGATATTCCAACAGTTCCTTTTGCTTGACCAGGTTGAATAATTACTGGGATTTTAATTTCTGTTTCATCACAACTAACCAATGCGTAATTACTATTTAATGCGCCATCAGATTCATTGTAATTTTTTAAGCCGATATTATCAGCATCGAATTTTGATATTGTTAAATAGTTGTCCCATGAAACTCTTGAAATTGGATCAGGGAACTCTTGAAGCCATGGGTTATTTGCCTGCTGACCATCACCCATTCCTAGTTTTGAATATATGATTAATTCAAAGCCATCTAATTTATCAGAAAGCATACTATCAATATGTGCTGTAAAATTTAAATTACGGTTTGGCGTTAATTGAATTTTATTATCAACTGAATAAATGCCATCATGAAGAACTTTGTTCCATATTGTGCCATTCTTCAAAATATTTGATTCCCAATTGGTCCTAATTTCGTCATAATATGATTTTTCAGAGCCTGACCATTTTATCAAACAATCTTCAAACTGCCTAGTATCAAAAAGTGGTTTTATAGTGGGTTGACATAAGCTATACTCACCATTGATAAATTCGAAATCTCCCCAAGACTCTAAGTAGTGAGGACAGGCAGCAACATACTTTGAGTCAACAGATGTCTCATCCATTTTCATAGAAAAGCTCAATGAAAAATCAATTTTAGATAACATAGATTTAAAATCTATTGAATCTGGAAATGAATAAACAGGATTTACACCACTCATTATAATTCCACCAAGCAATCCATTCTTATAATCATCAATTATGTCTTTTAACTTTTTGTGATCGCCAGATCTAAGCATCGAAACCTTCGATTTACTTTTGATCTCACTTTTCAAAATTTCATTTATTCTAAAAGAAATTATTTGGGAATCAATATCATCTAGACCACAAAGCAAAATAGATTTTTTACCATTTGAAACTAACTCTTCAATTATGGTATCCACCTTCTGCTTCAATGAATCCTCCAAATCAGGAACAGGAGAATTATTAGATTCTAGCTTGTTATATATATAGGCTAAAACTTGTTTTTGTATTGATGGCTTTGCAGGAATTCTGATATCTGCATTTGAGCCAGTAATAGACATATTTGATTCAATCTGAATATGTCTTGACATTTTTGCTTTATTGTTATTTTTCTTATAGGGAATCCTGTTTTTTACATAGCCTTTGTCATAGCTTGAACCCATCCAATCTCCTAGAAAATCAGCTCCCAAGGATAAAATAAAGTTTGCCTTATCAATATCATAAAAAGGTAATGCTCTTATGCCGTAGATAATTTCATGAGCATCTAAAATTGCTGTTTCAGAAACTGTATCAATCTCGATGTGTTTAATACTTTTATACGTTTCAGTGAAGTCTTTAATTATCTTTTTTGATGTTGGGCTAACTATTGTGTTGGTTATAAAATAAATATTCTTCCCTGAGTTTTCAGATTTTTTTAAATGAGATAAAACTTGTTTATCTAAATTTTCCCATGTGATATCTTCACCACTAAAAACAGGACCCTGCAGTCTACCACTATCATACATAGAAAGCACCGATGCATGAACTCTTGCATTAGCTGAACCATTATATTTTGACAATTTATTGTTTTCAATTTTTATAGGTCGACCCTCACGAGTTTTTACTAAAATATTAGAGGCATCATAACCATCAAACATTGTTGTTGCATAATAATTTGCAATACCAGGTCTAATTCTTTCAGGCTGAATAACATAAGGGACTGACCTGTGAACTGGACCTTCGCAGCTTGCCAATATAGCTGCTGATGTACTAAAGCCAAGGTATTTGAGAAAATCTCTCCTGTTTGTAGAGCTTTCCACCAATTCATCACTCATTTCTAAGTCGATTGGAAGCTTCTCTGCAAACTCATTATGTTTTAGATCTGAAATATCTACACTATTAGATAATTCAACCTCACTTTTCCAATATTTTTTTTCTCTACTCATTTTAAACTAGTAATGACATTTTCCACACTCTAATCCTCCCATTTGTGCTATTGTTAATTTTTCAACTCCATATTTCTTTGATAATTCCTCGTGTATCTTGGTATAATAATCATTGTCTTTTACTTTAACCTCCGATTCTCTGTGACAGTTGATACACCAACCCATAGTTAAAGAGGAGTGCTGATAAGCAATTTCCATTTCCTCGACTGGACCGTGACAAGTCTGACATTCAATTCCTGCAACATTAACATGTTGAGAGTGGTTGAAATAAACGAAATCTGGAAGGTTGTGTATTCTAACCCATTTCACAGGTTCTGTTTCTCCGGTATACCGCCTTGACTCTTCATCCCACCCAACAGCTTTATATAATTTTTTTATCTCATTAGTGTAGAATTCTTTAGTGTAGCCTTTCTCTAAATCTTCATCACCATTATATTCTGCAATGTTTTGATGACAATTCATACAAACATTTAGTGATGGAATTCCAGAGTGCTTTGAAACACGAGCAGATGAATGACAATATTGACACTCAATTTCATTATCACCAGAATGAATCTTATGTGAATAATGAATGGGCTGAACAGGCATATAACCTTGATCAATTCCAATTTGCATTAGCCAACCATAAGCAAAATATGCACTAGACAAAAGAAGAAAAACGACACTAGAAAAAACAAGAAATTGATTTTTTAAGAATATTTTCCAGACAGGTTCTGAAAACAATTTAGTATCCTTTTTTTCGGTGTAAACTCCATTGTTAACTGCGATTGCTCTTAGAGTTTTATTGACCAAAAATAACATCACGACTAAAACAATCAACACTAGAATAAGTGCGGCTAGAATTATGTCTGATGAAAGCGAACTACCGTTAGAATTAACCTGATCGGAGGCTGTGGAGGCAACTGCCACTACAGGCTCAGGTACATAGTCTGTGTAAGCTAATATATTATCAATATCTTGATTTGAAAGTTGTGGAAATGCATTCATTGCAGCTTTATTCCATTCTTCCCAAATGGCAACTGCTCTATCATCACCAGATTTAATCATAGCAGAGCTATTTTTTATCCAAGTATAAAGCCATTCTCTCTCATATTTTTCTGATACACCTGCCAGTGCAGGGCCAATAAGGTTCTTATTTAACTTATGGCATGCAGCACAGTTCGAATTAAACAGTGATTTACCTTTCGAAATGTCAACGTCCTGAGAATGAGCGTTTAAAGAGAAAAATAGTAGCAGAAAAAAAGCAGCGAAATTTTTTATAACATTTTTTATAAAAAGAACGTTATTTTTACCTTTGTAATTGTTGTAGTTTCTAGCCTTCAAAAATTAAAAAAAAAGGTTTATTTTTTAATCGAATAAAGATACTAAACAAATTATAATATTTAAAAAAAATACAGATATAATTTTAATTATTTTTGTTAAAAGTATAAATCATAGTAATGCACAAAATAATGTATATAATTTTACTGTTAATCAGTACTTTAAGTTTTAGTCAAAAAATTAATAATGAAGTAAGCAAAAGTGAGAACTTTAAAAAGTTATTGAATTTATATAAAATTGCTAATAAAGAAAAGTATAATGCAGACTACTATTCATTACAAATATATAATGGCAACTACAAAGAAGCTGACTCGATATTTAAATTTTCAAAAAACTTTTTTATTTCAGATTCTGTTTATTTATTCTATGAAACTCCAAATTATAAAGTTCAATTAGGGAAGTTCTGGGATAAATTAAAGGCTCAGAAAAAACTCAAGGAAATTCAAAAAAAATTTAAATCAGCTTTTATTTTAAAACCAAAAGGAATTTAATTTTTAATTTTCTTTTTTACCTGCAGTTCCGTAAAAAACTCTAAATTATCGCCAATTTTAATGTCATTATAGTTTTTTAATTGAAGTCCACAATCATAACCTTTTGAAACTTCTTTTGCATCATCCTGAAATCTTTTTAAAGAGGTTAGGGTAGTTGTTATAATAACAATTCCTTCTCTTATTAATCTTACATTAGATTTTCTAAAAATCTTTCCACTCGTCACCATACATCCTGCAATTGTACCAATTTTTGAAATTTTAAATGTTTCTCGAATTTCAGCTTGACCAGTAATTTCTTCTTTTAATTCAGGAGATAACATTCCTTCGATTGCATCCTTTAAATCATTGATAGCGTCATATATAATGGAGTAGTTTCTAATGTCAACTTCCTCCTTCTCAGAAATTATCCTAGCATTTCCTGTCGGTCTTACATTAAAACCTACAATGATAGCTTCAGATGCAGAGGCTAACAAAACATCCGATTCAGTTATGGCACCAACAGCTTTATGGACTATATTAATATGGATTTCATCTGATGAAAGTTTTAGAAAGGAATCAGAAAGTGCTTCAACGGAACCATCAACATCTCCTTTAAGTATAATATTTAATTCTTTGAAATCTCCAATTGCAATTCTTCTTCCAATCTCATCTAAAGTTAATTGTTTTTGGGTTCTGACGCTTTGTTCTCTCACAAGTTGGGTCCTTTTTGATGCAATTGTTTTTGCTTCTTTTTCATCACTGAAAACATTGAACTTATCACCAGCCTGAGGGGCTCCATCCAAACCGAGAACAGAAACAGGTGTTGACGGTAAGGCATGTTTTATTTGATTTCCTCTCTCATCATAAAGAGCTTTGACCTTTCCGCTGTATTTCCCAGCTAATACATAATCTCCAATTTTGAGAGTTCCTGACTGAACAAGTAATGTAGAAATATAACCCTTACCTTTATCCAGTCTAGCTTCAATCACAGACCCAATAGATAACTTGTCCGGATTAGCTTTCAACTCTAATAATTCTGCCTCTAGTAAAATTTTATCTAAAAGCTCATCAACTCCAATACCTTTTAAAGCAGAAATATCTTGACTTTGAATATTTCCACCCCAATCCTCAACTAATAAGTTCATACCAGAAAGTTTTTCTTTAATTTTTTCTGGATTAGATACATCTCTATCAATTTTATTAATTGCTATAATTATTGGAACTGCTGCAGCTTGAGCGTGGCTAATGGCTTCTTTTGTTTGTGGTTGAATATCATCATCTGCAGCAATCACAATAACTACTATATCGGTCAACTGGGTTCCTCTTGCTCTCATTGCAGTAAAAGCCTCATGACCAGGAGTGTCTAAAAATGTAATTTTTTTATCATTTTTTAGATTAACACTGTAAGCTCCTATGTGCTGTGTTATTCCCCCAGATTCACCTGCAACAACATTTTCTTTTCTGATGTGATCTAGTAAAGAGGTCTTCCCATGATCTACGTGCCCCATGATGGTAACAATTGGGGGTCTAATTTCTAAGCTTTCGGGCTCATCTTCATCTTTTTCTTTAATAGATTCTTCAATTTCAGCAGTTACGAAATCTACCTCATAACCAAATTCATCTGCTACTACCGTCAATGTCTCAGCGTCCAGCCTTTGGTTCATTGTAACCATTATACCCAGTGTCATACATGTTGATATTATATCATTAGATGACACATCCATCATGGTTGCAATCTCACCAACCGTTATAAATTCTGTTACCTTTATCGACTTTTTTTCAGAAGTGATTTTCTCTAAATCATCTTCACTTCTTTTTTTGTGGACATCTCTCTTCTCTTTTCTGTACTTAGATGCTTTAGATTTTGAGGAAGATTGAAGTTTCTCAAGGGTTTCCTTGATCTGTTTTTGAACAACATCGTCTGCTGGTCCAGGCACATCTTTTACCTGCTTTTTAAATTTATCTTTCTTTTCCGCACTTTGATTATTATTAGCAACAATATCTTTAGCTATTCTCCTTCTCTTTCGTTTAGATTTGGTTATACTCTCCTCATTTTTTTTTATTTTATCAAGATCAATTTTTTCCCCCGTCTTTTTTAACCCGCTTAATTTCTCAAAATTAGTCTTAATTTTATGCTCATCTTTTTCAGTAATTTTTTCATCGTCCTTTTTAATAATTGAGTTACTTGGTTTAGAAATTAACTTCTTCTTTTTTAAATCTAGGTTAATTTCACCTACTTTTTTAAACTTAGGTATTGATGAACTAGATCTAATAACTCTATTTTTTTCTTTTTCAAGTTGCTCGTTTTCAAATTTAATTCTTAACTCTTCCTTTTCTTTTTTCTTTTCCTCACTTAAATCATGTGACTCTACCTTACTTGATCTATCAGAGCTAAATTCTTGAGATAGTAATGAATATTGTTCATCAGAAATTTTTGATGTAGGTCTGGAATCAATTTCATGCCCTTTTGAAGATAAAAACTCGACAACTCGGTCTAGGGAGATATTGAATTCTCTTATAACTCTATTTAGTCTTACCTTATTTTCTGCCACTTTCCTAATTACTAGTTATTTTCAAACTCTTCACTTAAAATTTTTCTAACATCTGCTATTGTCTCTTCCTCTAGGTCTGTTCTTTTAGCTAGATCTTCTACGTCATGTTCTAAAATACTTTTTGCAGTGTCCAATCCTACTTTTTTAAATTCATCTATTATCCACGAATCTATTTCATCTGAAAATTCAGTTAATTCAACATCTTCTTCTGACCCTTCTCTAAAAACATCAATTTCAAATCCAGTAAGTTGACCGGCTAATTTAATATTATAACCTCCCCTTCCTATAGCTTTAGAAACCTGATCAGCATCAAGAATAACTTGAACAGTCTTGTTTTCATCATCAATTTTCAGAGAAGTTATTTTTGCGGGACTTAACGCTCTTGTGATAAAGAGTTGAGTATTATTGGTGAAATTAACAACGTCAATATTTTCATTACCAAGCTCTCTTACAATTCCGTGTATTCTTGAACCTTTCATTCCAACACAAGCACCAACCGGGTCAATTCTATCATCATAAGAATCTACAGCAACCTTAGCTTTTTCACCAGGAACCCTTACAACTTTTTTAATTGTAATAAGACCATCAAATACTTCAGGAATATCTTGTTCAAATAGTTTTTCAAGGAATTTAGGGGATGTTCTTGACATTATTATGACGGGTTTTGTGCCCTTTAGTTCAACAAGCTCTATTACACCCCTTATGGTGTCACCCTTGCGATAAAAATCTGAGGAAATCTGCCTATCTTTTGGCATTATAATCTCATTCCCATCATCATCAAGCAGTATAACTACATTATGTCTTATGTGGTGAACTTCAGCAGAATAAATTTCTCCAACTAAATCCAAAAACTGTTTGTATACAATTGCATTATCATGTTCATGTATTCTTGCAACTAGATTCTGTCTTAGTGAAAGAACTACCCTTCTACCTAGGTCAATTAGTTTAACCTCCTCTGAGACATCCTCACCAACTTCAAAATCAGGCTCAATTCTCCTAGCTTCAGTCAAAGAGATTTGACTATTCTCATCTTCAACCTCGTTATCTTTGACCACAACTCTATTTCTCCAAATTTCTAAGTCTCCCTTGTCAGGATTTATAATAATATCAAAATTTTCATCGTCACCAAATTTTCTTTTGAGGGTATTTCTAAAAACCTCTTCCAAAATTGACATTAATGTTACTCTGTCAATTAACTTCTCATCTTTAAATTCTGAAAAAGATTCTATAAGTGATAAATTATCCATATCAATTTTTATTTAAGTATATGTAATAAATAAGGGGACAATGTCCCCTCAAATTTTCAAACTGCTGTGCAAATATAAAAAATTACACCAATAGTTGGCCTACTAGGGATCGAACCTAGACTCTTCTGGACCAAAACCAGACGTGTTGCCAGTTACACCATAGGCCAATTGGATGTCAAATTTAATAAAACTTCGTGCTTGCACAAACTAAATTTGTTTAATTCCAAATTAATTTCTTATGCTTATTTTCGTGTATCAAATGAAAAAAATTAATTATAATGCTGCTAACACAACAATTGGATTAACCATTGCAATTTTTTCTTTTATAATTTACACATTAACCGTAGAACCAACTGCAAGTTATTGGGACTGTGCAGAATACATATCAACATCGGCAAAACTACAAATTGGTCATCCACCTGGTGCTCCGCTTTTTCAAATGCTTGGAGCAATTTTTTCAATTTTTGCATTTGAAAATGATCAAATTGCATTGTCCATAAATATGATGTCAGTAACGTCAAGTGCTTTAACAATTTTATTTTTATTTTGGTCCATTTCTCACTTGACAAAAGGTTTTATTAGTGTAAATCAAAACCTTTCAATTTCTCAAGCTTTAAAAATTTTTGGAAGTTCAAGTTTAGGATCACTGACCTTCATCTTCACTGATAGTTTTTGGTTTAATGCAGTTGAAGCTGAGGTATATGCTATGGCTTCTTTGATAATGTCATTACTTTTTTGGCTTGGTTTAAAATGGGTTGATAATATAGATCATGAAAGAGGCGATAAGTGGTTGATCTTAATATGCTTTGTTGTAGGCTTATCATTTGGAGTCCACTTTATGGGTCTTCTAACCATACCTGCAATTGGTTTATTGTACTATTTTAAAAAATACTCTTTTAGTATTAAGTCATTTTTAATAGCAAATGTTATTTCTATTTCGGTATTGCTTTTTATATTCAAGCTTCTTCTCCCTACTACACTTTCAATTTTTGGCTATGTTGAAGTATTTTTTGTAAATGAAATAGGTCTTCCATTTAACTTTGGCACTGCCTTCTCAGCGCTTTTAATGATTTTTATAATTTATTTCTTACTAAAAAAGACTCACTCTAAAAAACACTATTTATTAAATACGATTACACTTTGCATAACCTTTATATTTATCGGATTTTCATCATGGCTAATGATTCCTATTAGGTCAAATGCAAATACAGTGATTAACGAAAATTCTCCATCCGATGCCAGATCACTTTTAGCATACTATAACCTAGAACAATACCCTGATACTTACCTATTCTTTGGTCCTATGTACTCAGATATTTACTCTGGTCAAGATCAAGACGAACCATACAAGGATGACAAACCAAAATATGAACGTGATTATGTAAAAAATAAATATGTCATTGTTAATAATTGGAAAAAGGGAAAGCTCAATAATAACAAAAAACACATGGGTTTTTTTCCAAGAATGTGGAGCTCAGAAAATGCAATTAATTATCTTAAATTTAGTGGTTTATTAAAGTTTTCAATTAAGGATGAATTTAAAGACCAAGATCAATTAATTCAACTTGTTGATCAATTCAAATCAAATATAGATTTAAATGAAGTTGATCCTGAGCAATTCCACGAATTTTTAAGTAATTACGGATCGTACCTTGATATTGAAAAACCAACTATAATTTCAAATTTTAAATATTTTTTATTGTTTCAAATCAATAAAATGTATTTAAGATATTTTATGTGGAATTTTGCAGGACGTCAAAATGATTTACAATGGAGAGGTGGGTCTGAAAATGGTAATTGGCTTAGCGGAATTAATTTTCTCGATGAATATCGTTTAGGTCCTCAAAAAGACCTACCGTCTGACCTAAAAAATAACAAAGGAAGAAATACTTATTTTTTTATTCCATTGATATTAGGTCTTATTGGTTTATTTTTTTTATATGAAAGAGATTTCAAAAACTTTTGGCCGTTAATTATTTTATTTCTTTTTACAGGTTTAGCTTTAAAATTCTACCTAAATGAAAGAATTTATGAACCCCGCGAACGAGATTATGCTCTTGTTGGCTCCTTCTACACATTTTGTATTTTTATAGGATTTAGTTTTTTTTCAATATGCAATTTTATTGAAAAAAGATTTGGCAACTACTTCTCATCAATTCTAACTTCAATTATATGTTTTTCATGTCCGATATTATTGGCTATAAATAATTGGGATGACCATGATAGATCCGACAGGTACACTGCGCAAAGTTTAGCAAAAGCATACTTAGATTCAATTGATGAAGATAAACAGGCAATTATATACACGATTGGAGATAATGACACATTTGCACTTTGGTATGCTCAAGAAATTGAAAATTACAGAACTGATGTTAGAACTATAAATACCAGTTTATTAGCAACTGATTGGTATATGGATCAGATGAAAAGAAAGGCATACAGGAGTAATCCAATAAAATCAAATCTCAAGCATAACCAATACACTTACGGTATTCGAGACTATATTAAATACGAAAATATAATTGATTCTACAAGGTGGGATTTGGAGGATTTTATAACCTGGGTTAGTAGCGATAATGAAAGAACAAAGTATAGGTTTTTACTACAACAATACGGATATGGTCAGGAGGAGTTGAAAAATATTCCACTTTTTACACAAAACATGGTTTATTATCCTACGAATAAAGTTAGGTTTTATGTAAATAGAGAAAATGTAATAAATAGTGGAATAATTGATCCAATTGATTATGATAAAATCGTTAGCTATATAGATATTGATCTTCCAAAAAGTGGTTTATATAAAAATCAAATTTTAATGTTAGATATTCTATCAAAAAACAACTGGGAAAGACCTATATACTTTACTGGAGGTAGTTATAAAGATTCAGAGTATATATGGATGAAAGACTATCTGCAATTAGATGGTCTAGTTTATAAATTGGTACCTATTAAGACCCCAATTGATTCAGACAATCCATATCAAATGGGTAGAATTGAGGCTAATAGAATGTATAATATTGTAAAAAAATGGGAATGGGGTAATAGTCAAAGCTCAGAAATTTATCATGATCCCGAAACCAGAAAAAACAGTATATCATTTAGAAGTAATTTACACAGGCTATCTGAGTCCTTGATTAAAGTTGGAGAAATTGAAAAAGCAGAGGAAATTCTAGACTTATCTTTTGAAAAAATGCCAATTAATTTTTTTGGTTATTACACATTAAGTGAACCTTACATAAAAACCTATTATTCTTTAAATAAGTATGATAAAGGTTATTCAATATATAAAGAAATTGAAAATAAATATTTTGAATATGTTCAGTACTATTCCAACTCATATAACAGCAAAAACTTTAATGTAAGTGAAAATGCTGAGAATATATTTACCTATACAGAAAGACTAAGAAGTCTCATTGAAACTCAAATTTCAAGTAACTATAAGTTTAGTGAAATTGAAAATTCAATTGATAAATTTATTGAGAATACGAAAATCTATAAAGATCTTTATGGTAGTTATGATTATTTCGGCTATTTAATTAGTTTTCTTGAACCTTTATATTTATTAAATAAAGAAAAAGGGAGATTATTGTATAAAGATATTTCTTTGGAAATATTTGATAGATTAAGGCTTTTAAAGTCTTCAGAAAATAATCCAAATCAAGAATTTATAAATAATTTAATTGATGATGAGGTAACTAATTTAAAAGATTTGTTAGAAGTAATTTCAAGTTTTGAGAATGAAAGCTTTTTAATTCAAGAAATAAATAAGCTAAACAAATTCGTTAATTAAATTAATTAATGTGTTGGCATCTTGCTCACCACTCTGCCTCCACATCATTTCCCCTGATTTATAAATCATTAGTGTTGGTAAACCTTTTATTCTTAACGCTTGGGCTAAATCATTATTTTTATCAACGTTAATCTTTATGACTTTTCCTTTATCACCAATGGCCGCCGCAACATCTCTCAAAACTGGATGCATTGTAGAAGAGGATTCATTCCAATCAGTATAAAAATCTAATAATATAGGTAAATCAGAATTTATTAACTCTCCAAATTTTGCCATCAAAGGAAATTATACTGTAAAAATAACATTTTTTAAATATTAATATAAAACTCTACATTTTTTACTCTATTTTAAAAAACTAATTGATTTCTTACAATACTTTGTAAATTAGTTTTGATGTCAAAAAAAAGACTTTTTTTAATAGATGCTTATGCTTTAATTTTTAGAGCATACTATGCATTTATAAAAAATCCAATAGTCAATTCAAAAGGTTTTGAAACAAGTGCTATTCTTGGCTTTTTTAATTCTATTTTTGAAATAAAAAGAAGAGAAAATCCAGATTATTTATCAGTAGTATTTGATAAAGGTGGTTCAGCAGATAGATCGGCTATCTATAGTGACTATAAGTCCAACAGGAACGCTACACCAGAAGTGATAATAGATTCAGTTCCTTACATATATAATATTTTACATGGTTTAGGTATTACAACTTTAGATTTGGAGGGGTATGAGGCTGATGATATAATTGGAACCGTTGCTCAAAGTGCTGAAAAAAAAGATTTTGAAGTTTACATGGTAACACCTGACAAGGACTTTGCGCAATTGGTCACAGAAAATATTTTTTTGTACAAACCAGCAAGATTTGGAAATGGCATAGAAATAATGGGGGTTCAAGAAATTAATAAAAAGTTTGAAATCGACTCACCAATTAAAGTAATTGATTATTTGGGAATGATGGGCGACTCAGTTGATAATATTCCTGGAATACCTGGCGTTGGTGATAAAACTGCAAAAAAATTCTTAAAAGATTATGGATCGATCGAAAATTTATATAAAAATACCAGCAATCTTAAAGGAAAGTTAAAAGAAAAGGTAGAGGATAATCAGGAGCTAGCAATGCTTTCAAAAAAACTTGCTACAATTATCACCAACGTACCAATTAAATATGATCTTGAAGATCTTAAAATTTCAAAACCATTAAATGAACAAGTTATTTCAATCTTTGAAGAATTAGAATTTAAGAGATTGAAGGAAAACTATTTTAAATTATTTAACCAACAAGATGATTATGAAATATCTAAGCAAAGTGCTTCTAAAGAAAAATTTAACGGTAATTTTATAAGTCAACAAATTAGTGGAAAAACTGGAATTGAAATCTTAAAACAAAAGCTTCAAAAAACAGAAATATTTAGTTTTGACTTAAAATATTATGAAAATGATGTTTATTTAAGTTTCTGTTGGAGTAAAGCGTCTATATACTATGTCAAAGCAAAAGAAAAAAAGACTAAAGAAATCTTAAATTCATTTAAACACTTAATTGAAGGTAATGCAAAAAAAATAGTTTTTAATCATAAATCATTATCAAAAACTCTTCATGTTTTTGGAATTAAAATCAATAATTTTTTTGACATTAAAATTGGATCATATTTAATGTCACCTGGATCGCGAAACAACTTTAAGACAATTTTAAAATTAAATTTAGATATTGATTCAAATGACGATGATTTTGATTTGGACGGTATATACCATTATAATGAACTCTTCTTAAAAATTTATGATGACTTAAAGGAAAAAAACTTACTTGATCTTTTAGAAAAAATTGAAAACCCTTTGTCATATGTTTTAATGAAAATGGAATTTGAAGGAATCAGGCTGGACTCTGATCTCTTGAATGAAATAAAGAAAATCTTTGAGACTGAAATTAACACACTTGAAAGTAAAATCTACAGTATTAGTGAAACAGAATTCAATATTGCATCGCCAAAACAACTTGGAGAAGTTCTTTTTGAAAAAATGATTTTAGAATCTAATCCAAAAAAAACAAAAACAGGACAATATTCAACGTCTGAAGATACTCTTTCAAAACTTGCTAAAAAACATGAAATCATAAGGCTAATTTTAGACTGGAGATCTCTACAAAAATTACTAACTACATATGTATACAGTTTACCAAAGCAAATTAACCCAAAATCAAATAAAATTCATACAGAACTTAATCAGACGCTCACAACAACTGGCAGACTTAGCAGTGCTAATCCTAACCTACAAAATATTCCAGTGCGAACAGAAAGAGGAAAACTAATTAGAAAATGTTTTATCCCAAGGGATAAAAACCACACTCTGTTGTGTGCAGATTATTCTCAAGTTGAATTAAGAGTTATTGCTTTTTTAAGTGGAGATTCCAACATGAAAAATGCATTCATTAATAATGAAGATATTCACAGAAGTACTGCTGCTCGTGTTTTTAATGTAAGTATTAATGATGTTAATGAAGAGCAGAGGAGGAATGCTAAAATTGTGAATTTTGGAATAATATATGGCGTCTCTGCATTTGGATTAAGTAATCAAACAGATTTGACTAGAAGTGAATCAAAAGAAATTATTAATAACTATTTTAAATCTTATCCAAAGCTTAAAGAATACATGAGTAATCAGATATCTTTTGCAAGAGATAATGGTTATGTGGAAACCATTTTAAAAAGAAAAAGGTACCTACCAGAGATTAATTCTAGAAATGCAATATTAAGGTCTTCAGCGGAGAGAAATGCAATTAATACACCTGTTCAAGGTAGTGCTGCTGACATAATAAAACTATCTATGATTAAAATTGACAATGAATTCGAAAAAAGATCTTTAAGTTCTAAATTGTTGCTCCAAGTTCATGATGAACTTGTATTTGATGTTCACTTAACTGAAATTGATATTGTAAAAAAAATTATTATTGATAATATGGAGAATGTTTTTCAAATGGATGTACCACTTAAAGTAGATATTGGTTACGGTGATAATTGGTTAGTAGCCCACTAGAAATTTGATTTATATTTTTTCAAATCATTTGCTGTTTTGATTAAAAATTGTAGTTTTGTCGCCCAAATTAAATGTTTTGAGTTCAAAAATTTTTAAAACTAAATCTTTAAAAAAGGAAAATGTCAATAAGGATTGGCTTTTAGTTGATGCAAGTGATGAAGTGCTTGGAAGATTTTCCTCTAAGGTAGCTAAGATTTTGAGAGGAAAACACAAACCTTCATTTACCCCTCACGTAGATTGCGGTGACTATGTTGTTGTAATTAATGCAGAAAAAATTCAGCTTAGTGGTAAAAAGTTTGAAGATAAAGAGTATGTTTCTCATTCTGGCTATCCTGGTGGTCAAAAAATAAAGACTGCGAAGCAAATATTTGACAAAAACCCATCAATATTAATTGAAAAAGCAGTCAAGGGAATGTTACCAAAAAATAAGCTTGGATCATCTATATTTTCCAATCTTAAAGTTTACACAGGAAATATACATAATCACACTGCTCAAAACCCAAAATTGATCAATTTAAAAGAATTTTAAATATTGGAAACAATTCACACAATAGGAAGAAGAAAAACATCAGTTGCTAGAGTATACCTTTCAAGTGGTAAAGACATATTTACCGTAAATAATAAAGATTATAAAGAATACTTTCCAACAAAATCTCAACAATATAAAATTTTACAACCATTTAAATTAACAGAAAATTTAGGAAAATTTAATCTTTCTGTAAGTGTTTACGGAGGAGGTACAACTGGTCAAGTTGAAGCTATAAGACTTGGCATATGTAGAGCCTTATGTAAAGTATCTGACGATAACAAAGGAGTTTTAAAAGGAGAAGGATTGTTAACGCGTGATCCTAGAATGGTTGAAAGAAAAAAGTTTGGTCAGAAAAAAGCTAGAAAAAAGTTCCAATTCTCTAAAAGATAATATGTCATTTATCCAAAGAGGTATTTTGAATTTTTTCATAGTCAAATTTCGTTTTTCGAAATTTAGTTTAGCATCTAAACAGTTTTTAAGCTGTTGCTAATTAAGAAAGTAAACTAAATATATTATGACAATATGGAAATAAAAGAATTAGTAAAAGCAGGGGTTCACTTCGGGCATCTTACAAGAAAATGGAACCCAAATATGTCACCATACATATATTCCGAAAAAAATGGGATACACATAATTAACCTTTACAAAACAATTCAAAAGCTTGAAGAGTCTTGTGCGGCATTAAAAAAAATTGCTTCATCAGGTCGCAAAATTTTATTTGTTGCAACCAAAAAACAAGCAAAAGACATCGTTTCAAAATACGCAGAAGAAGTTACAATGCCCTACATTACGGAACGCTGGCCAGGTGGTATGTTAACAAATTTTGTTACAATTCGAAAAGCTGTTAAAAAAATGTCAGCAATTGACAGATCTAAGCAAGATGGTACTTTTGAATCTTTATCAAAAAAAGAAAAACTAAGCGTTGATAGAACTAGAGCTAAACTTGAAAAAAACCTTGGCTCTATCAATTCTATGACCAGACTTCCGGGTGCAATATTTGTAGTAGATATAAGAAGAGAACATATTGCTGTAAGAGAAGCAATTAAGTTAAATATTCCCATATTTGCCATGGTAGATACCAATACCGATCCTAGACTGGTTGATTTTGGAATCCCTGCAAATGATGATGCCTCCAAATCAATTGAAATTATTCTTAATAAAGTGACTAGCTCAATAAAGGCAGGGCTTGATCAAAGAAATAAGGAAAAAGAAGTGGAGGAAGCTAAAAATGAGAAAGATAATTTAAAGGAAAAAAAATAAATTATGGGAAATATTACCGCCGGTGAAGTTAATAAATTGAGAAAAGCAACTGGAGCTGGTATAATGGATTGTAAAAATGCTTTAGTTGAGTCCGATGGTGATTTTGATCTTGCTATTGAAAATCTCAGAAAAAAGGGTCAAAAAGTTGCTGCGAAAAGAGCTGACAGAGAGTCTAGTGAAGGTGCAGTTATTGCTACCGTCAATAATAAAAAGAATTCTGGTGTTATTATTTCTCTAAATTGTGAAACTGATTTCGTAGGCAAAAACGAATCTTTTGTAAACCTTGCTAAACAAATTTCTGAAATTGCAATAGGGTGTAATACAATTGATGAACTTTTTAATTCAAGTTTTGATGATAAAATGTCTGTTAAGGAAAAACTAACTGAACAAACTGGAGTAATTGGTGAAAAAATTGAAATTGCTAGTTTTAAAAAACTTGAATCAAAATTTGTTGGATATTATATACATGCCGGCAATAAAATAGCTACACTAGTTGGTTTGACAGAAACTTTCGAAGGATGCGATGATGTTGCCAAAAATATAGCAATGCAAGCTGCTGCAATGAGTCCAATTGCTTTGGATGAGAGCGGTGTTTCAAAAGAAATTATTGAAAAGGAAATTGAAATAGCTAAGGAACAACTTAGAGCTGAGGGTAAACCGGAAAATATGCTTGAGAACATTGCTAAAGGTAAACTTAAAAAGTTTTTTAAAGAAAACACCTTGGTCAATCAAGCCTACATTAAGGATACTAAAATTAGTGTTATAAACTACCTCAAATCTGTAAATCAAAAATGTTCTATTTCTGATTTCATAAGGGTATCACTAGTCTGACTTAATTCATATAAATCCAAATTTATTTATTTATTATCTATGCCTATATTTACATAGACATTGATGATTTACAACAGAATCTTACTCAAGCTAAGCGGAGAAGCACTTTTAGGTGATAAAAGTCATGGAATTGATCCAAAAACTATTAATAAATACAGTAAAGAGATTAAATCAATAGTAGATTTGGGTGTTGAGGTTTCCATTGTCATTGGGGGCGGTAATATTTTTAGAGGTTTATCAGGTGCAAATAATGGAATAGATCGTGTTCAAGGTGATTACATGGGTATGTTAGCCACTGTAATAAATGGTCTTGCCTTACAAAGTAGTCTTGAAAAAATTGGATTACAAACTAGATTACAAACAGCAATTAATATGGAAGCTATAGCTGAACCATACATTAAAAGAAAAGCTGTTCGTCATCTTGAAAAGAAAAGAATAGTGATTTTTGGTGCTGGCACAGGAAATCCATTTTTTACTACTGACTCAGCTGCTGTTTTGAGAGCTATTGAAATTGAAGCTAATGTGATTTTAAAGGGTACTCGTGTTGATGGAATTTATGACGACGATCCTGAAATAAATAAGAATGCAACAAAATTTAATGAACTTAAATATGACGAGGCAATTTCTAAGAACTTGAAGATAATGGACTCTACTGCATTCACGCTTAGTAAAGAAAATAAAATTCCCATAATTGTTTTTGATATAAACAAAACTGGTAACTTAAAGAAAATAATTGAAGGAAAAATTATAGGAACAAAAGTTAAATAAAAATGGAAGAATTGGATTTTATAATTGAAACTACAAAGGAGCTGATGGATGAATCAATAAAGTATTTAGAGAAAGAGTTACTCAATATTAGAGCTGGTAAAGCCAATCCCAATATGCTTTCAAGCGTAAAAGTTGAATACTATGGTTCACTTACACCTTTGAATCAAATTTCAAACATAAGCACTCCAGATTCTCAAACAATTTCAATTCAACCATGGGAAAAAGATAAATTACAAGACATTGAAAAAGCTATTATAGACAGTAATTTGGGTTTTAATCCAATGAATAATGGGGAATCCATTTTAATTAATATTCCACCGTTAACTCAAGAAAGAAGGTTAGAGTTAGTTAAACTGGCAAAAAGTGAATCTGAAAATGCAAAGGTAAGTATAAGAAATTCTAGAAAAGATGCAAATAATGAAATTCGTAAATCAGAATTTTCTGAAGATGTAAGAGGAAATTTTGAATTAGATGTCCAGGATATTACAGATAATTACATAAAAAAAGTTGATGGTATTTTCTCATCAAAAGAAGCAGAAATTTTAAGATTATAGGATGTTAAAAGCCATTCCAATTAAAGATTTAAATGACCATAAATTAATAAATGAATCTGTCCACGTAAGTGGTTGGGTAAAAACATTTAGATCAAATAGGTTTATTGCATTAAATGATGGATCAACAATTAATGACATTCAATGTGTAATTGATTTTGATGACAATAAAAATGATATAAATTTAATAACAACAGGCTCATCACTAGAGGTCTATGGAAAACTCGTTAAAAGCCTAGGAAAGGGACAAAAATTTGAAATCTTAGTTGACAAATTAAGTGTATTAGGCCCATCAAATACCGAAAATTATCCAATTCAACCAAAAAGACACTCCTTTGAATTCCTTCGAGATAATGCTCATTTAAGAGTTAGGACAAAAACAATCAGCTCTGTCATTAGAATCAGATCTGAAATTTCTTATGCGATTCATAAATTTTTTAATGAAAATGGATTTTTTTACATTCATACACCGATAATAACTGGATCAGATGCTGAGGGTGCTGGAGAAATGTTTAGCGTAAGTACTCTAGATAAAAGTCATATTCCACAGAATCCTGATGGATCAATAGATTTTTCAAAAGATTTTTTTGGTAAAGAAACACATTTAACTGTTTCAGGACAGCTTGAAGCTGAAGCTATGGCGTTAGGGTTAAGTAAAGTGTATACTTTTGGACCAACTTTCAGAGCTGAAAATTCAAATACATCAAGACATCTTGCTGAATTTTGGATGATCGAACCTGAAATGGCTTTTTTTGATTTAAAGGATAATATTAATCTTGCAGAGCAGTTCATAAAATATATCCTAAGACATACTTATGAAAAATGTAATGATGATATTGAGTTTTTAAATGAAAGACTTTCCAAAGAGGAGATGTCTCTCCCTAAAGACAAAAGAAGTGAATTGTCACTCAAAGAAAAAATAGAATTTGTTATAAATAATGATTTTGTTAAATTACCTTATTCTGAGGCATTTGAAATTCTCAAAAATTGTAAGCCAAATAAAAAAAATAAGTTTAAATATAAAATCGAAAATTGGGGTTGTGATCTTCAGAGTGAACATGAAAGATTTTTAGTTGAAAAACATTTCAAATGTCCTGTGGTAGTATTTGACTATCCTGCAAAAATCAAGGCATTCTACATGCGACTGAATGAAGATAATAAGACTGTTAGAGCAATGGATATTCTTTTCCCAGGAATTGGTGAGATTGTTGGTGGGTCACAAAGAGAAGAAAGATTAGATATTCTAGAGAAAAGAATAAAAGAATCAAATATTGATAGTAAAGAATTATGGTGGTATTTAGATCTAAGAAAGTACGGTTCAGTCAAGCATAGTGGTTTTGGATTGGGACTTGAGAGATTAATTCTTTTTATCACTGGAATGAATAACATTAGGGATGTAATACCTTTTCCTAGAACACCAAAGAATGCTGATTTCTAAATATAAAGCGATATTTTGTAATTTTGATTATAATGCTTAATCAGAAACTACAATTAAAACTATCTCAAAAACTATCTCCACAGCAAATTCAGTTGATGAAGTTAATTCAGTTATCAACGCAAGAATTTGAACAAAGACTTTCTAGAGAAGTTGAAGAAAATCCAGCGCTGGATACATCCCAAGATGAAATCGAAGGAAATTCTGAATTTGAAAATGATTCACCAAGTTCCGATGAATCTGATTATGATGAAATTGATGTAAATGACTATCTATCAGATGATGATATTCCTGACTACAAGTTAAAAACAAATAACTACAGCGAAGATAATGAAAAGGATATACCTTTCACATCTGGTGAATCTTTTAACCAATATCTAAAGACACAATTACACTCATTTTCATTAAAAGATGAAGATTTAATTGTTGCTGAATTTATAATTGGAAGTTTGGATCCTTTTGGGTATTTAAGAAGAGATATAATTGATATTTCTGACGATTTAATTTTTACTCTTGGAATAAATTTTTCTGAAAAACAAATACAAAAAATACTTGACAAAATTTATTTATTAGATCCAGCGGGTGTTGGTGCAAAAAATTTACAACAATGTTTAGAATTACAGTTAATTAGAAAACCTAAAACTCAAGTAGTTGATTTAGCATTAAAGATTATTAAAAATCATTTTGATCAATTTTCAAAAAAACACTTTGATAAAATTAAGACAAAGTTGAATATTGATGAAGATCTTTTAAAAAGATCTGTCCAGGAAATTGAGAAATTGAACCCCAGACCTGGTGGATCATACAATGAAAACAGTAAATTAAATTCTTCTATTGTTCCTGATTTTACAATTAAAATTATTGATGGAGAGCTAAAATTAGAGTTAAATTCAAGAAATGCACCTGAATTATTTGTTTCAAGTGAATATAAAAACATGCTTCAGGGATATAATGAAAGTAAAACAAAAAATAAAAATCAAAAAGATGCGGTCATTTTTATAAAACAGAAATTAGACTCTGCAAAGTGGTTTATTGATGCTATTAAACAAAGAAATCAAACACTTATTTATACAATGACAGCAATACTTAATTTTCAAAAAAAATATTTTTTGAGTGGTGATGAGAGTAAAATTAAACCCATGATTTTAAAAGATATTGCTGAAACAATAAACATGGATATTTCAACAATATCACGAGTGGCAAATTCAAAGTATGTTGATACTCCGTATGGTATTAAACTAATAAAAACATTTTTTTCAGAGGGAATAAAAAACTCTAAAGGAGAAGAAATTTCTACGATTGAAGTTAAAAAATCCCTTGAAGAAATTATTTTTAATGAAGATAAAAAATTACCCCACACTGATGACCAACTAACCAAACTACTAAATGGCAAAGGCTATCCAATAGCAAGAAGAACAGTAGCAAAATACAGAGAAATGATAGGCGCGCCTGTAGCTCGGTTAAGAAAAAAGCTTTAATGCCTGGACTATCGATCATAATTGTTAATTACAAATCATGGTCAGTACTTGAGAAATGTATTGAGAGTATCTCTTCACAAAAAATAAATTCTAATGAAATTATAATAGTTGATAATAACTCTAACGATAATTTTATAAAAGAGTTCAAAAAAAAATATAGTAAGTACAAATGGATTGTAAATGATAAAAACTTAGGTTTTTCTAAAGCATGTAATATAGGGGCTAAAGCTGCTAAATATGACCAATACGTTTTTTTAAACCCTGATACTGAACTTGGGGAAAACTGTCTAATTCAACTCAAATTAAATATTGTTAATTATCCAAGCTCGATTATTTCAATTAGTCAATTAGATTCAAATGGTGATATAACTTTCCCTTATGGGAAATTTTTGAGTATTAAAACATTTAACGGAACCATAAGGTTACTATTTAGGTTTTTAAAATTTGAAAATAGGTCAGAGGATAATAAAAAACCTTTGCTTAGACCTGATTGGGTTTCAGGTTCATTTTTATCCATTGATAAGAAAAGTTTTAATAAGCTTGGGGGATGGGATGAAGATTATTGGATGTACTATGAAGATATGGATTTATGTAAAAGAGCTAAAAATATTGGAATGGAAATTATATTAATTAATTCAATTTCATGCACTCATCATCATGGTAAATCTTCAAGGATAGACCTAACAACAACTGTTAAAACTAAGACTTACCTAATCAGGTCTGGAATTATTTTTATTAACAAACACTACAGTGGCTATTCTCAAAAGATATTAAAATTTTTATTTATTAGTTCAAGAATTACTGAGTACGTATTATTGAGTCCTTTTTCAAAACTAAAAAGACTTTTACTTTATAATCTAGTTTTTAATTTCCGAGTAAAAGAGTTCTAGCTTTAATCTTTTGTCATAATTTGATTGGTCTGGCTCTGGACCATGTAATACAGTTCCGAGAGGGTTCACTACAGAAGATTGTGGAACAGATTCTAATCCAGAACCTCCCTTAAGTTCAGTAGAAAAAATATTTGTAATGTTGGAAGATAAAACAAGACCGAGTTTTTTGTTTGTAGAATCCTTTCTGACAATATTTTTTACGTGTTCTGATATTCTAATTTTATATTTAATTCCTAGTTGATCAGAGTCAACCTCAAGAATTCCTCCATGATTAGTTTTCCTTTCAGAACTCCTAGGTCCCTGTGTATCGTCAATGTAGTAATCAACTAATGGTAAGTTTGAATCTAAATCGTATAAATATATTCTAAAAGGTTCTATTAAACCACCATTTAAATCAACAGTTTCACGATCAACATAAAATGTTAAATTAGCTTCATTAATTAACCATGGCCTAGATTTAATATCTTCTAATAGATCATTACCTTGGCTATCTTTAAACAAATCTATTTCTGCCATTAAACCTTCTCCGCCCTTTAAGTAAATTTTGGATAAATTATTTGATGAATTTATATTGGTAATGATTTCAGATGAGAAGAGATCTTTTTTAATTAGGTTGATTTTATTACCAAAAAGAGTGATTTTATAGTCTTTTGATTCTCTATCAATTGTATCATCAGTTAAATCTTCGTCTGTATTATTTTTATTATACTTATCATATTCATAGTTAATTACAATCTCTGAAGAATCAAAATCTAAAATCATCAAAAGAGGATCCGAAAAATCATAAGCGTTTACATATATTCCTTTAAAATATAAGTTAAAATTATCAAGGTTAGCTAGGTCAATGGACCCCTCTTTTTCGATAATTTTTGACTGAAAAAATTCAGAGTTTAATGGAACTCTAATTCTTGGAGATAGCCTTTCCTTGATTTCTTCTGACTCATCAATATCAGTTGTCTCAGGATCATCTTCCCTATAGATTATCAATTCATTTTTATCAATTTGAACTTCTCCATCAAAAAGAACTTGTCCGGCAAAGTTTTCCAAGATATTATTATCATTGTAATATCTTTGGCGAGTTTCGAAATTATTTGTTGGATCATATTCACGTAAATAATAATCCATTTCTTGGATTTTCAATTTGAATGCATCATCAAAGTTTCCTAATAATGAATCCACATCATAAACAGTTGCTCCTGAATTTGGATTAATCGTATCATCATCTTGCCCGTCAGGAATTCCATCACCATCTGTATCGGGATTTAAAGGATCTGTTCCGTTAGCTCTTTCAGCAGAATCCGATACACCATCTCCATCACTGTCGCTATTAACATCATTATCATCAACATCATAAAAATCAATTACACCATCTCCGTCTCTATCATTTCTGTTATTAAAGAATGGGATATCAAGGTAAACAGTCTTAACCAGCTCATTTTCTTCTATGACAGTAATATTAGCTAGATCTCCAGAATTTTCTTTTTCCTGAGTAGCAATACCAAAAGCAGGATTATATTGTGATAGCTTTATTTGAGTAATAAAGGATGATGTAGTACTACCAAAAATATTATCTCTAATTTCACCGATTTGATATATAGGTAGGTTTGTAGTATTGAAAGGATTTATAGTTTTTTGAGATGCATACACATCAATGTTTTCTACTTTTGTCTCAAAGGAGTCATCTTTCAGAATTTCTGTTCCAATAGAATTAAACTCTTTAGTACATGAAAACAAAAAAAGGAATAGGGAAAATATTAAGAATTTTTTATTCATCTAACATGGAATTATAAAATTCTAAATATTTATTTTCATAGTCATCATCACTACTACTACAAACCAAAGTTGGTGTGTCATTTTTAATAAGTCCATTGAATTCTTCTTTAACAGGTTTGGATGTAAACACAACACCGTCCGCTTGAGTTAAGGATAGTTTATATAATTCCTCATAGGTTGGTGTTTTAAGTAAATTCAAGTTTTCATCAACAATCTCATCAAACTGAATCTTTTTTAGAAAATTTTTATCAAATTTTCCTGAAAGCCTATCTTCATAGACTGAAACAATCGTCTTTGTATTACTAAAAATAGGATCATCTTTATAGTAGTGTTTAATATAAAGGGGTATTAATGAAGAAATCCATCCATGAACATGGACTAAATTTGGGGCCCAATTTAATTTCTTAATAGTTTCAATGATACCCTTAGCATAAAAAATAGCTCTTTCATCATTATCTTTATAAAGACTTCCTTTATCATCAAAAAAGATATTACGTCCCTTGAAATAATCCTCGCTATCAATAAAATATACTTGCATTCTTTCCTTAGGAATTGAGGCTACTTTAATTATCAAAGGCATATCCATGTCATTAATAATTAAATTAATTCCTGAAAGCCTTATCACTTCATGAAGCTGATGTCTCCTTTCGTTAATTACACCATATTTTGGAATAAATATTCTTGTTTGACCTTCATTATCATTTACAAGTTTAGGAAGTTTATAGGTCATTGAGGAAAGCTCAGTTTGAGGCATATAGGGAATAACCTCTGAAGAAATAAATAAGATTTTCTTTCCTTTCATAAATCCTAACAATATTAGGTTGTCAAAATTACAAAATTTATATAAGATTGACACCAAATTATTAAGTTTGCAATCGCATTTGTATTTGATGACTACAATTAAAAAACTTAGAGAATTAGAGATAATATTAAATAAATCAACTGGAAAAAAAGTTTTGGGCATGGTTCCAACTATGGGCTCCTTACACGAGGGTCATATTTCACTTGTTAATAGGGCGGTTAAAATGTGTGACGAAGTCTGGGTTTCTATATTTGTAAATCCAGCCCAGTTCAATGATATTAATGACTATAAAAAATACCCTGTAGACCTAAAAAAAGATATTGATAATATTAAATCTATAAACCAAAATATAAATATATTTATTCCTAATGTTAATGATATTTATGGGGCAAAAATTGTAAAAGATAAATTTGATTTTCAAAAAGTTGATAAAGTCTTAGAGGGTATTAAAAGGCCTGGACACTTTAACGGCGTTGGGACAATCGTAAAAAAGCTTTTTGAAATTTTTAAACCCAATCTTGTGTTTTTTGGAGAAAAAGATTTTCAGCAAACTATAATAGTCCAAAAAATAATAGATAATTATTTTAAAAATATTAAAATGATTGTTTGTCCAACAGTCAGGTCTGAAGACGGTTTAGCACTGAGTTCAAGAAACTCTTTATTATCAAAAGATGCAAAAAAAAATATTTCAGCTATTTACGATTCATTATTGTTTGCAAAACAAAATTTTAATAAATTTTCAGACAATGACTTAAAGAGCATAATCAAAAATAAAATTGAAAAAAATACAGGGTATATTCTCGATTATTTTGAATTAAGGTGTTCCAAAACCCTAAGATTTTGTAATAGAAAAAATATTAAAAAATGCTGTTGTAGAGCATTTATTTGTGTTATTGTAGATGGTGTTCGATTAATAGATAATTTAGTAATGACAAATGAAAATTGAAGTTTTAAAATCAAAAATTCACAGAGTTAAAGTTACTGGCGCTAATGTTAATTATATTGGAAGTATTTCAATTGATGAAGCTTTGATGGATGCTTCCAATATTGTTGTTGGGGAAAAAGTCCAGGTATTAAGTTTAACTAACGGAGAAAGGTTGGAAACCTATGTTATAAAAGGTAAAAAAGATTCTGGTGATATTTCTATAAATGGTCCAGCAGCAAAGAAAATCAACAAAAATGATGAGGTGATTATAGTAAGCTATGCATTGATAGATTTTAATCAGGCTAAAGGCTTTAATCCAACTATTATTTTTCCAAAAAAAGGAAATTCAATTTAAATGATACCAACTCAAAAAATTTATAGTTGTAAAATTTGTGGAGCAAAATATCCAAAATGGTTGGGTCAGTGCGTTAAGTGCGGATCGTGGAACTCAATTCAAGAAGAGTTTGTAAAAAAAAGTCCTAAAAATGATTTAATTAAATCTGAGGGAGTTGTAAAGAAAATAAATGAAATTGAAAGTTTAGAAAATGAGAGAATAAAATTTAATGACAATGAATTTAACAGGGTTTTAGGCAGTGGATTAGTTCGTGGCTCTGTGGTATTAATTTCTGGTGAACCTGGAATAGGTAAATCAACTATCCTATTGCAAAACTCCATTAATTCACTAGAAAGTGTTCTTTATGTTTCTGGTGAAGAAAGTGCTGAACAATTAAAACTTCGAGCTGAAAGAATTTCAGAAAATCCAAAAAATTGCTACGTATTAACTGAAACTAATCTTGAAATAATATTAAAAAATATTAATAAAATTAAACCTAGTGTAGTTGTGTTGGACTCAATACAAACAGTTCAAACTGATTTATTTGATAACAGTCCTGGAAGTACAACTCAGATAAAAGAATGCACAAGTATTTTAATTAAACTTGCTAAAAGTACTGGTGTTCCTGTTTTAATTGTAGGTCATATAACTAAGGATGGAAATATAGCCGGACCAAAAATATTAGAGCACATGGTGGACGCTGTTTTACATTTTGAAGGTGATAAACAACATCAATTTAGGATTTTGCGTTCTAAAAAAAACAGGTTTGGATCTACAAACGAAATTGGAATTTACCAAATGAATGAAAAAGGTTTACAAATAGTAGTAAATCCTAGTGAATTATTTGTTTCAAAAAAAGAAAACTCTGAGTCTGGTTCTACAATTGCTGTTACACTTGATGGTGATAGGTCAATTATGATTGAGGTACAAGCATTAGTTAGTAGTGCTGTTTATGGAACTCCACAAAGAATTTCAAATGGGTTTAATTCCAAAAGATTGAATATGCTATTAGCAATACTTGAAAAAAAGGCAGGATTTAAAATAGGAGTAAAAGATGTTTTCATTAATATTACAGGTGGAATAAAAATAGAAGATACAGCCATTGATTTAGCAGTTATAGCAGCAATATTGTCTTCAAATATTAATATTGCTATTAATAGTGATACTTGTTTTTGTGCAGAAGTAGACCTATCGGGTGAATTAAGAAGTGTTAGTAATATTGATAAACGTATTTCTGAAGCTGAGAGATTGGGTTATAAAAAAATTATTATATCAAATAATTCAAAAATTGGATATATTACCAACTCAATCCAAACCTTTAAATTGAAGAATCTTTCGCAAGTTGTTAAAGAAATTTTTAAGGAGAAGGATTAGGTATTTTATTATTTACTTGATTGATTTTGGAAATAGTATCATCTGAAAGTTTAACATATATACTATCAATATTTTCCTTCAATTGATCAACGGTTGTTGCCCCAATAATATTACTTGTTACGAATGGACGATCATTAACAAAAGCTAGTGATAATTGAGTTAGTGAAAGATCATTTTTTTGGGCAATTTCATTGTATAGTCTTGCAGCTTTAAAAGAATTTTCACTATTGTATCTTTTTAATCTCGGGAAAAGTTCCATTCTACTATTTTTTGGAATATTTCCATCAAAATACTTTCCGGTTAAAACTCCAAAAGCTAAAGGTGAATATGCCAAAAGACCTATAGATTCTCTTTTACATATCTCAGAGCTACCAATTTCAAATAACCTATTTAATAAAGAGTAAGGATTTTGAACGGTAATCATTTTTGGTAGATCTCTTTTTGAATATTCTAAAAACTTCATAATTCCCCAAGGGTTTTCATTTGATAAACCTACGTGTCTAATTTTTCCAACATCAATTAGATTCTTAAGTTTATTCAATATAGTTTCAAAATTATCTTCCCACGAGTCATTATGGTATTGGAAATTTCTATTTCCGAATGTGTTTGTAATTCTCTCAGGCCAATGCAATTGATACAAGTCAATATAATCTGTTTTTAGGCGTTTTAAACTACCGTTTACAGCATCCTCAATTGAGGATGCTTTAAAGCCAGATTTTCTTATATGTGCTGTGTAGTCACCTGGGCCTGCAATTTTTGTAGCTAAAATTACCTTGTCTCTTTTTTTAGACTCGTGAAACCAATTTCCAATTATTTCTTCTGTTATTGCATATTTATCTGGACTTGCTGGAACTGGATATAACTCTGCAGTATCAAAAAAATTAACTCCCCTGTCAATGGAATAATTCATCTGATCAAAAGCCTCATCTTGACTATTTTGTCTTCCCCAGGTCATTGTACCCAAACAAATTTTACTAACCTTAATTTTAGTATTTGGTAAATAATTATAATCCACTATATTTTGATTTTTAATCCAACAGGACAATGATCGGAGTGATATACATCAGGCAATATAAATGATTCCGTTAAATTATTTTGCAATTCAAGTGAAGCTAATAAATAATCGATTCTCCAACCCTTATTATTCGCTCTTGAGTTTGCTCTGTAACTCCACCATGAATATTTGTGGGGAGATGGGTTAAAATATCTAAACGTATCAATAAAACCATTATTAATAAACTTATCTAACCACTCTCTTTCCTCAGGTAAAAATCCTGATACTTTAGCGTTTCTAACGGGGTCATGAATATCAATGGCATTATGGCAAATATTGTAGTCTCCTCCAATTATTAGATTTGGTATTGATTCTTTTAAAGCGTTAATATAGGAGGCAAAATCATCCATATATTTAAATTTGAATCCTAACCTGTCTATATTGGTTCCTGAGGGTAGATATAAACTCATAACAGAAAATTTATCAAAATCAACCCTCAAATTCCTTCCCTCACAATCCATATAATCAATTCCTACACCGTAGGCTATATTTTTTGGTTTGATCTTGGATATTATTCCAACTCCGCTATAACCTTTTTTCTTTGCCGGGTACCAATAACTATAATATCCTAATTCTTTAAAAATTGACGAGTCGAATTGATCTTCATTTGCCTTAATCTCTTGAAAACATACTATATCTGGATTACAGTTTTTTAGCCAAGAGAATAGATCTTTTCTGATAGCTGCCCGAATTCCGTTAATGTTGTATGAAATAATATTAATCACCTCCGAGTAACCAATTGTTGATATCAAGTGAATTATTTAAAAATTGCTCTAAGGTTTCCATATTGATTCTTTCCTGCTTCATACTATCGCGATCCCTTACTGTAATAGTATTATCGTCCAAAGTTTGATGATCAATTGTTATACAATAAGGAGTTCCTATCGCATCTTGCCTTCTGTATCTTCTTCCAATGGCATCTTTATCATCATAAGTTGTACTGAACTTAAGTTTTAATTTTTCTTTAATTTCTTTTGTCATTTCAGGCAAGCCATCTTTTTTTAATAATGGTAGAAAAGCACATTTGTAGGGCGCTATAATTTTAGGTAGTTTTAAAACTACTCTTTCTGAATCAGAATCAATTTTTTCAGATACTAATGACGAGGAAAATACAGCTAAAAACATTCTATCAACACCTATTGAGGTTTCGAGAACATATGGTGTGTATTTTTTATTATCCACAGGATCAAAATATTTTATTTGCTTATTTGAAAATTTTTCATGATTAGATAAATCAAAGTCAGTTCTAGAATGAATGCCCTCCAATTCTTTAAATCCAAAAGGGAAATTAAATTCAATATCACAGGCTGCATCAGCATAATGCGCAAGTTTCTCATGATCATGAAATCTAAAAAGACTCTTATCAATTCCTAATGAAAGGTGCCAATCTAACCTTGTTTGTTTCCAGTACTCATACCAATCTTTTTGTGAACCTGGTTTAATAAAGAATTGCATTTCCATTTGTTCAAATTCTCTCATTCTAAAAATAAATTGCCTAGCTACAATTTCATTTCTAAATGCTTTACCAATTTGAGCAATGCCGAAAGGTATTTTCAATCTCCCGGTTTTTTGGACGTTTAAATAATTTAAAAATATTCCCTGAGCTGTTTCTGGTCTTAAAAAAAGATCACTGGAGCTTGAGTTTGTAGCACCAATCTGAGTTTTAAACATTAGGTTAAATTGTTTTACATCAGTCCAATTTTTTGTACCGGATACAGGACATACTATCTCACAATCCAATATAATTTTATTGAGTTCTTCTAAATCATCATTTTTTAGAGCATCACTAAATCTTAATAATATTTGATTTATATTATTTCTGATTTTTAAAACCTTTGGGTTGGTTTTTAGAAATGTTTCTTTATTGAAGGTGTCGCCAAATCTTTTCTCTTGCTTTTTTTGTTCTTTTAAAATTTTAGATTCACATTTCGTAATATAATCTTCAATTAAATTATCTGCTCTGTACCTTTTTTTTGAATCTCTATTGTCAATAAGTGGATCATTAAAAGCATCAATATGTCCACTAGCTTTCCAAGTTGTAGGATGTGAGAAAATTGAAGAGTCGATACCCACAATATTGTCATTTAATTGAACCATTGATTTCCACCAATAATCTTTAATATTATTTTTAAGCAGTACACCGTTTTGGGCATAATCGTAGACGGCACTTAAGCCATCATAAATTTCACTTGACTGAAAAATAAATCCATATTCTTTTGAATGAGAAATTATTTTTTTAAAATCTTCAGATGACATAAAGCAAAAATACTATATCTTAATAAAAGATAAGATAGTATTTTTCAAAATAAACTTTTTAATTTGTAGAAAATATGATTAGGAAAGTTTTTCTGTTTTCAATTATTTTTTTTGTCATTGGGTGTGCGAAACGAGGAACACCAGATGGTGGACCAAAAGATGAAGACCCACCTGTTTTACTAAGAGCTCAACCTGCCAATAACTCTTCAAATTTTAATTCAGAAAAAATCAGGATTTATTTTGATGAATATGTAAAGCTTGAAAAAATAAATTCTCAATTAATTGTGTCTCCACCGATTGAAAAATCTGGATACTCCATCTTCCCACAGGGTGGTGCTTCAAAATTTATTGATATTGAACTAAAAGATAGCCTAATGAAAAACTCTACTTACTCATTTAATTTTGGTCAAGCATTAGTTGATAATAATGAGGGCAACCTGTTACCATTTTTTAAATATGTTTTTTCAACTGGTAATTATGTGGACTCTCTAGAAGTTTCTGGTAATGTAAATGATAGCTATAATGTAGATACTGATGAATTTATTACTGCAATGTTATATCCAATCGACAGTCTGTACAATGATTCAATAATTTATAACGGTAAGCCACTTTATGTCTCAAATACATTAGACAGCACCAACTTTAAATTTACTAACCTCAAAATGGGCACTTATAATTTGGTGGCAATCAAAGACTACAATAATAACTACAGATATGATCCTCTAACAGAAAAAATAGCTTTTAATGAAACTTTTATTTCTATTCCAAATGATTCACTCTTCAACTTAGATGTTTTCAAGGAGACCCCAGAGTTTAAAATTTTTAAACCATTTCAAGAGAATGAGAATAGAATAAACTTTGGTTTTCAGGGTGAAGTTGAGAACTTAGACATACAAATTAAATCTTTAAATAATTTAAATAGTGTTATTACTTTTGATAAGGAAAAGGATACATTATATTTTTGGCTTGAAAACTCCAATTTCGATTCTTTGAATTTTGAAATTAAAAATAAAACCTATGAAAAAAGTTTTCTTTTTAAATTTCAAAAAAAGGAGCTGGGTAAAGATTCTTTACAGTTGAAACAACAATCGCAAATTCTTGAATTATCTAATAAGTTAGTATTGGAATCTACAACACCAGTGACTAAGGTAAATACCCATAAAATACAGGTTTATAATAGAGACTCTTTGCCAGTATTATTTGAAACCAGAATAGATGACTATACAAATATTATTATAGATTTTGAAGTTTTACCAAACGATAGCTACTACGTCAATATAATGCCCAATGCTATTATAGATCTGTTTCAAAAAACAACCGATAGTCTAAATTTTACTTTTAAAACAAAAAAAATATCTGAATATGGAAAAATTTTTTTTAAACCAATTCAAAAGAAGTATCCCTTAATAGTTGATTTAATTAACATAAAAGGAGAAGTAATTGATTCACAATATCTAGCATTGGCAACTGAAAATTGTGTTTTTGAAAATATAGTTCCTGGAGAGTACAATATAAGGTTAGTTGAGGATAATAATGAGAATAAAAAAAGGGATACAGGAAATTTTCTAGAAAAAATTCAACCTGAAAAAATTTACTTCAATAATGAAATTATAAAGGTTAGAGCAAATTGGATAATTAGGGAAAGTTTCTAATTATTTTTTCAAACTTGCTTTAGCATATTCTGTATTTAACTTTGCGATATAATCAAGAGAAATTCCCTTTGGACATTCAACATGACATGCACCAGTATTTGTACAATTACCAAAACCTTCTAAATCCATTTGTTTGACCATGTTCAAAACCCTATCAGTTGCTTCAACCTTTCCTTGTGGGAGTAAAGCAAACTGAGAAACTTTAGCTGAAACAAATAACATAGCTGATGAATTTTTACAGGTGGCAACACAAGCGCCACATCCAATACATGTTGCTGCATCAAATGCTTTGTCAGCATTTTCTTTTTCAACTGGAATTGTATTTGCATCTAGGGTATTTCCAGACGTGTTAATCGAAATATATCCGCCTGCCTGTTGAATTCTGTCAAAAGCTGTCCTATCAACAACAAGGTCCTTAATAATAGGGAAAGCTCGAGACCTGAAAGGTTCAATATATATTGTATCACCATCTTTAAACTTACGCATGTGTAATTGACATGTAGTTACTCCACGGTCAGGCCCATGTGGTTCACCGTTTATAAACATTGAACATGATCCACAAATTCCTTCCCTACAATCATGATCAAAAGCAACAGGATCTCCACCATCAAGCACTATTTTTTCATTAAGCACATCCATCATTTCAAGAAATGACATGTCTTCGCTTATTTCGTCAATTTCATAATTAACTATTTTTCCCTTTTCTTTAGAGTTTTTCTGCCTCCATATTTTCAAAAACAATTTCATACTACTTGTAAGACCTATTTTTTAGTTCTACATTATTGAACAGCAATTTTTCTTTGTGAAGAATTGAGTTTTCAATTATCTTATCATATTCCCATGCAGATACAAAAGTGAATTCTTTGTCATTTCTCATTGCCTCACCTTCTTTGGTTTGGTATTCTTCTCTAAAATGACCTCCACAAGATTCATTTCTTTTAAGGGCATCTAATGCAAATAATTCACCAAGCTCAATAAAATCAGCAACCCTTAAAGCTTTTGCTAACGGTTCATTAAATGAAAATTGATCACCAGGTATTAACAAATCAGAATAGAATTGTTTTTTTAACTTTTGAATTTCCTTTATGGCTGATTTTAAATCAACTGAATTTCTAGACATCCCACAATTGTTCCAAATTATTTTACCTAACTTTTTATGAAAATAATCAACTGTTTTAGATCCATTTATATTCATTAATTTTTCTATACTATCCTCAACAGATTTTTTTGCTTGAATAAATTCTGGTAATTCATTATTTATTGGACCTGTTTTTATATCATCTGCAAGAAAGTCATTAATAGTATTTGGCAACACAAAATACCCATCAGCTAATCCTTGCATTAAAGCTGAAGCTCCTAACCTATTAGCTCCATGATCTGAAAAATTAGCTTCTCCTATCGCATAGCATCCAGGTATAGTAGTCATTAAATTATAATCAACCCATAAACCTCCCATTGTGTAATGAACAGCAGGGTAAATCATCATTGGGGTTTTATAGGGATCTTGATCAACAATCTTCTCATACATTTGGAATAAGTTACCATATTTGGCCTTTATCACATCTTCACCCAATGATTTAATCAAATTTATATCGTTCATATCAAGACCTTTAACTAGGGCTTTTTCTTTTCCATACCTAATTATTGAGGAAGAGAAATCCAAAAAAACCGCTTCACCAGTTTTGTTTACTCCATAACCTGAATCACATCTTTCTTTGGCAGCTCTGGAAGCTACATCTCTAGGAACTAAGTTGCCAAAAGCAGGATATCTCCTTTCCAAATAATAATCTCTGTCGTCTTCGGGTATTTCAGTTGGTTTTAATATATTATTCCTAATTTTCTTAGCATCTTCCAATTTTTTTGGGACCCAAATTCTCCCATCGTTTCTTAATGATTCTGACATCAGAGTTAATTTTGATTGGTAATCTCCAGAAACAGGAATGCAAGTTGGATGTATTTGAGTAAAAGAAGGGTTAGCAAAAAAAGCTCCTTTTTTATGAACTTTCCATGAAGCTGAGACATTACTACCCATAGCATTTGTAGATAAATAGAATAGATTTCCATAACCTCCAGATGCAAGCACAACAGCATGTGCAGAATGGCTTTCAATTTCTCCAGTAACTAGATTTCTGGTTATAATTCCTTTTGCCTTACCATCAATAATTACTATGTCCATCATCTCATGTCTACTATACATTTTTATTTTACCTCTAGCTATTTGTCTATTCATTGCAGAATAGGCACCTAAAAGTAATTGTTGTCCAGTTTGTCCCTTTGCATAAAATGTTCTAGAAACTAAAACCCCACCAAATGATCTATTATCCAATAATCCCCCGTATTCTCTTGCAAAGGGGACACCTTGTGCTACACATTGGTCAATAATGCTAGTAGAAACCTCCGCTAATCTGTAAACATTAGCTTCTCTAGACCTGTAATCTCCACCCTTTATTGTATCGTAAAAAAGTCTGTGTACAGAATCTCCATCACCTTGATAATTTTTTGCTGCATTAATTCCACCCTGTGCTGCAATTGAGTGCGCTCTTCTGGACGAGTCTTGAAAGCAGAATGCCTTAACATTATAACCCTGCTCAGCAAGAGTGGCTGATGCTGAGCCGCCTGCTAAACCAGTTCCCACGACAATAATATCAATATTTCTTTTGTTAGCAGGACTAACTAAACGGACCTTATTTTTATGGTTTGTCCATTTCATATCCAAAGATCCTTCAGGTATTTTAGAGTTCAGAACACCATTGGATACTTTAATATTCTTAGCATGGGAATGTAATTCAACTGATAAATTTTTCAAAAGCGTATTCTTTTCTAGATAATTTGGATCGGAGGATTTTATAGGGTGGCGATTATTAGATTTATGCCAATCTGTATCCCAATCTTCTAGTTTACATTTAATGCCAGTACTTTTTTTTGTGACTTTGTATTTGCCGTTACCTATTGAATGATAGTACCTTAGGCAAACAACCAACTCATCATGATCAGAGTATTGATTTTTAGGTTTTCGATAATTAAGGGAATAAGTAATTTTTTTCATTCTATCTTGAAAATATTATAACACACCTTTTTACCTGTCAAAGATAGATAAATTATAACACATTAAAAATTATTTTATTTTCTTTTTAATGAGATAAAAAATGATAGATAGCGATAAAGCAGAAGCCTAGTGGAATAAAAATTCCAAACGAATAACTAATTTTTTTAATTAAAGATGAATATCGATTACTTGTCCCTAAAGATTGTGTGGAAGAGGCTAGTCCGTGGACTAAATGTAAAGCTAAAAAAACAAACGAAATACAGTAAAAAACTACTTTTGTGGGATCTTGAAATTTTTCAACTAACTCATGATGATACCTGTTTGGATCATCAGGTTTGAATTCAATATACTTGTATTCCATTTCAGGAATCCAAAAGTCATAAAAATGTAAGCCCAAAAATGATAAAATAACTGCACCCGAAAGAATCATATATCTTGAAACCATCAATGAATTTTTAGACCCACTAAAAACAGCATAACTCACTGGTCTAGCTTTTCTATTTTGATAATCTAAAACAAATCCCATAACAAAATGAAAAAGTACTCCTGCAATCAATATTGGTTGAAGAACAAACTGGACTAGTGGATTGGTACCCATAAAATGAGAAAGCCAATTAAACAAGCTATCGCTGAAGACAGAGGTTATGTTTATTAAAAAGTGTTGTGTTAAAAAAACAATTAAAAAAATGCCTGACAAGGCCATTGCAATTTTACGGCCTATGGAAGAATTAAATAATTTTTTTAACATAATTGACAAAATTACTTTACACAAGCATCACAAGCAAATAATATGCCTTATTTAACTGAAAACCTTAGATCTTGATTATCTACTTTTAAAATATACTCTCCCTTGCTTAAATATCTATTTCTGTCATCAGAAACTTTAGATTTAAATCCTATTTTTTTTAAGTATTTGCTACTTAGTTTTTTATCAATTACCATAGGGATTTTAATTTTATTAAATCCTTGGTCAGTATTAAAATTACCTTGATTCAAGACCTTATAGTTTTCATTTAAAATTTCAAACTCAAAATTCTTATTTTTTGAGCTGAACAGATCAATTACAAGATTTATGTCAAATGTTTCAGAAGAATAAATCATTTTATTTCCCCATGAATTAGAAAACTTTATTTCATTAATATTTAAAAAAGAAATAATATTTTGATTACTTGAGGCCTCCAAATATTTGGAGAATAAATCTAATTCTATTTTATAAATTGATCTACCGTGGGTTCCAATAACTAACTCATTTGTCCCCTCGTGTATAACTAAATCGTGAATTGCTACCCTAGGAAAATTAGATGAAAAAGCATGCCAATCTAACCCACGATTTAAGGAAATAAAGAGTCCATTATCAGTACCTACGTAAAGTATATTCTCATTATTAATATCTTCTTTAATAACATTTATAGGTGACAGTGGAAGATTAGCATAAATTTCTTTCCAAGAAATCCCATTATCATCGCTTACATATAGATATGGTTTAAAGTCATTTTTTCTGTATCCATTAAGCGATAAGTAAACTCTGCTTTGATTGTGTTTAGAAAAAATTACTCTACTAACCCACAAGTTTGAAGGCAAATTATTAGAAATATTTTCCCAAGAATCACCAGAGTTTAGTGTTAAAAATACATTTCCATCATCACTTCCGATAACAATTTTACCAAAGGTAAAAAGAGACTCATCAATACAAGTTAGTGTTCCGTATGGTACGTTTCCTTTTATACCACCCTTCGTTAAATCATTTGAGATATCGCTCCAACTGTCTCCTTTATTAAAAGATCTGTGTAACTTATTACTACCAAAGTAAATTATATCCTGATTGTGTGGAGATATCAATATAGGGGTTTGCCAATTAAATCTTAAAGGAGATTGTCCAAGCTTATGTCTTGGCTTTATAACCCTCCTTGTTCCTTCGCTTATATTTAATCTGTAATAATTACCAAATTGTAAGCCTGTATACACAATGTTATTATCACGATTATCAATTTGTATTTGCATACCATCACCACCCATAATTTTTGTCCAGTTATTATGTCCAGATTCATGCCAATAAGGTGACTCAAAAGAGTTATTCTTTGCCATCCAAACACCATTATCTTGCAAGCCTCCATAAACATTATAAGGATCTGCATTATCAACATTAATTGAGTAAAACTGTCCAACAGACGGTTGATTTAGCTTCATCCAATTTACACCTTGATCATACGAAATATTAACACCCCCGTCATTTCCTAAAACTAAATGATCTGTGTTTTTAGGATTAATCCATAGATCATGGTGGTCAACATGGACATTACTTGCTCCAATTCTCACATAGGTTTTGCCAGAATCATTTGATTTTAAAATAGGTACACCATATATGTATATTTGTTCCGAATCAATGGGTGATACGTGAATTCTTCCAAAATAATATCCATAACTATTATAAACAGCGTCAAGATATTCTTCATTTTGCTTCTTCCATGTTGTACCCCCATCGACTGATTTGTAAACCTCTGCTCCTATGACTGGTGTATCAAATAACTCAGCATTTGCATCAGTTAAAAATTTATAAACATCGCTTGGTTTTAACTCCCCAGACTCTATCTTAGACTTTAATAACTCAGAATTTAATTCATTTTGAAATCTATTTTGCTTAATGAATAAATTAAGCTCTTTATTATCCAAACTCATAAAATCTTGTTTGGTCATGTCTTTAAAGTCTAATCTTTGAATTCCTTCAGTTTTTTTCTCGCCTTTCCTTCTAAATTGATTGTCTAATACAGCATATATAATATTTGAATCATAAATTGCCAAACCAATTCTACCAACACCATTTCCAGTTGGGAATCCAGAGGTTTGTGTTGTGATCTTTTTCCAAATTTTTCCACCATCAACTGTTTTGTAAATAGCGGAGCTTTCTCCGCTTCCAATAAAGTTCCATTCAGTTCGACTTCTTTCCCAGAACGCAGCATACTGAATTTCAAAATTATAAGGATCATAAACTAAATCAATTGCGCCTGTATTGTCATTTATATAAAGTGATTGTGCCCATGTTTTTCCTCCGTCAAAAGAGTTAAATATGCCCCTTTGCAAATTATTTGAATAGAGGTGGCCAATGGCAGCAATAACAATGTGTTGATTATCATTTGGATTAATGATTATTCGACTAATATGATGAGTATCTCTTAAGCCAATATTTTCCCAATTTTTTCCATTATCAAGAGATTTTAAAACACCAATTCCTGGATATGAAGATCTTGATGAATTACTTTCACCTGTTCCAACGTAAATTGCTCCAGAGCCCCAATCAACTGCGAAATCACCAATATTTTGTGTCATACTATTGTCCATTATTGGACTAAAAGTGGTGCCATTATTTTTTGTGTGCCACAAACCTCCCGAAGCATAAGCAACGTAAAACTCAGTGGGATTGTTAGGGTTTACCTCCAGGTCTGTGACCCTGCCGCTCATTACACTTGGACCAATATTAGTCACTTCAATATTTTTTACAATTGAGCTTCTTAGTTGTTCTTCATAATTATTTTCAGATATTTCGATTGATCTAGCTGATGTAAAATTGTTTTGAGAATAAGAAAGTAAAGAAAATATAAAGAAGATTAGTGTTAAATTTTTCATCATTTTAATTTGTTAAATTTGATTGATATCATACTACAATGAAATACGAGAAAATTGATACCAATCTTTTTATTAAAAATCGCAAAAATTTTGTTAATAAACTAGAACAAAAAAGTATCGCATTTTTCAACTCAAATGATATCTATCCAATTAGTGCAGATTCAACTCTTCCATTTGACCAACACAGGGATATTTTTTATTTAAGCGGTATTGATCAAGAGGAAAGCATATTAATCCTGTTTCCTGATTCAAAAAATATAAGATATAAAGAAATGCTGTTTATAAGAGAAACAAATGAGCATATTACACACTGGGAGGGAGAAAAGTTAACGAAGGAACAGGCTAAAAATATCTCTGGAATTAATAATATTTATTGGCTAAGTGAATTTGATGATATTTTAAGTGATGTATTAAAAAAAGCTGATTTTGTTTATATAAATACAAATGAACATTACAGACAAAATGTTCAGACCCAAACGAGAGAAGACAGGTTTATTAATAAATTAAAAAATATCGGTGGGCTTAATTTTAAAAAAAGTAACCCCATACTTCAAAAACAAAGATCTATTAAAGATAATATTGAGATAGAACTAATTAAAACTGCATGTGAAATAACTAAAATGGGGTTTTTAAGAGTTTTAAACTTTATAAAACCTGGTGTTTGGGAGTATGAAATTGAAGCTGAATTCTCTCATGAATTTTTAAAAAATAGGTCTAGAAAATTCGCATATACGCCGATTATTGCATCTGGAAGAAATTCAAATTTTTTACATTATATATACAATAACAAGCAATGTTTATATGGCGAAATAGTATTAATGGATGTAGCAGCTGAATATGCAAACTACTCCTCCGACATGACAAGAACTGTACCTGTTAATGGTAAATTTAGTGAAAGGCAAAAAACTATTTACAATGCTGTACTAAACGTAAAAAATGAAGCAACAAAATTGCTCAGACCTGGTGTACTATGGCAGGAGTATCATATTGAAGTTGGTAAAATTATGACTTCTGAACTGCTAAAAATTAAATTATTAGACAAGTCTGATATTCAAAGTGAAACAAAAAAAACACCTGCGTACAAAAAATATTTTAGCCATGGAACATCCCATCATTTGGGTTTAGATACTCACGACTATTGTGATTTAAAAATACCTATGGAAAAAAACATGGTTTTTACAGTTGAGCCTGGAATATACATTAAAGAAGAGGATTTTGGTATCAGATTAGAGGATGATGTCGTTCTAAATGATAATGGTGATCCAACTAATCTTATGAGCAATATCCCTATAGAAATTGATCATATTGAAGACATAATGAATTCAAAATGATTTCCATCCCAAAGACTTGATTTCAGATTTAGAACCATTACCTAAATCTAAATATATTTTTTTATCATTTGTTATGTGACCAATAACATGTAAATCTAAATCACTCTTTTCAATTTTTTCATAATCACTAGAATTAATAGTAAACAAGATTTCATAATCCTCTCCTCCTGACATGATAACTGAGATTGGATCTAAATTAAATTCATTACATACTTTTAGTAAGGACTGATCTTTATAAATTTTATCAGAATATAACACGCATCCTTTTTCTGAATTATTACACAAATGAATAATCTCAGATGATAAACCATCACTTATATCAATCATTGATGTTGGAGTGATTGAATTTTTATCCAGAAAATTAATCAGGTCTGTTCTTGCTTCGGGTTTAAGTTGACGCTCAACCAATTCTTTGTAAGGTTCTAAATCTGGCTTACTATTAGGGTTGACAAGAAACACTTGTTTTTCTCTTTCTAAAATTTGTAACCCAAGATAAGCCAATCCTAACTTACCAGAACAAACAATTAAATCATTATTATTAGCTCCTGATCTTTTACAGATCTTTTTTTGATCTACAACACCAATTGATGTAACAGAAATAATTAAGCCTTTTTGAGACGAAGTAGTATCTCCTCCGACCAAATCAACTTGATACCTTTTACATGCTAAATTAATACCATCATAAAGCTCATCTAAAGATTCAAGTTTGAATCTATTTGACACTGCAACTGAGACCGTAATTTGCTGACATGTTCCATTCATAGCGCATATATCAGAAATATTACAAACAACAGCTTTATAGCCCAAATGTTTTAAGGGAAAATAACTTAAATCAAAGTGTATACCTTCGACTAACATGTCAGTGGATATTAAAGAATATAGATTTGGAATTTTTAATACTGCAGAATCATCTCCAATACCAACAATAGTTGAATTATTATATTTCTTGACATTCTTTCTTATGTGTTCAATAAATCCAAATTCACCCAATGAGGAAAGATCAGTTAGATTCTGATTTTTATTATTTGATTTTTCTTTTTTGTGGTCCATATTTTGTATAAAGAATACTTCAAATTTAGATTAATAAATATTTTTTAAAGGATTATATTTGCAAAATATGATTGAGGTAGACAAGACAGCAAAAGAAGAGGTTAGCAAACTAATGGAATCAGACGGGTACAATCCATCACAAGACTTCATTCGCGTTGGCGTTAAGAGTGGTGGTTGCTCTGGTTTATCATATGAATTGAAATTTGATAAATCTGCCAACGATGATGATAAGGTTTTTGAAAATAATGGTATAAAAATTGCCGTAGATAAAAAAAGTTTTTTGTACTTGATTGGAACAACATTAGAGTATCACGGAGGATTGAATGGAAAAGGTTTTATTTTTAGGAACCCAAATGCAAATAGAACCTGTGGTTGTGGAGAAAGCTTTTCTTTATAAATTATTATTATGGCCTATACAGAAGAAGAATTAAAAAAAGAATTAGAAAATCAGGAATATCAATATGGTTTTACAACTGATATTGAGTCAGAAACATTTCCTGTTGGATTAAATGAAGATATAGTAAGATCCATTTCTAAAAAGAAAAATGAACCTGAATGGATGACTGAGTGGCGGCTAGAAGCTTATTCAGCATGGAAAAATATGGAAGAGCCAAATTGGCATAATGTAAATTATAAAAAACCTGATTTTCAAAAAATTTCATATTACTCAGCTCCTAAAACAAAAAATAATCTTAAAAGCCTTGACGAGGTTGATCCTGAACTAATCAAGACTTTCAATAAATTGGGGATTTCAACTGAAGAACAAAAAAAGCTGTCTGGTGTAGCCGTTGATATTGTAATGGATTCAGTGTCTGTAGCTACAACTTTTAGAGAAACACTAGCAGAAAAAGGAATAATATTTTGCTCTATTTCTGAAGCTATAAAAGATTATCCAGAGCTTGTAAAAAAATATATTGGTAAAGTTATTCCTAGAAAAGATAATTATTATGCAGCACTAAATTCAGCTGTTTTTTCCGATGGATCTTTTTGTTATATACCCAAAGGTGTTAGGTGTCCAATGGAATTATCAACTTATTTTAGAATTAACCAGGCAGGTACTGGTCAATTTGAAAGAACTTTAGTGATTGCAGATGAAGGGAGTTATGTCAGTTACTTGGAAGGCTGTACTGCACCTAGCAGAGATGAAAATCAATTGCATGCAGCTGTAGTAGAATTAATTGCAATGGATAATGCTGAAATAAAATATTCCACAGTTCAAAATTGGTATCCTGGGAATAAACAAGGTAAAGGCGGCGTTTTTAATTTTGTAACAAAAAGAGGTTTATGTAATAGAAACGCAAAAATATCTTGGACTCAAGTAGAAACTGGTTCAGCTGTTACATGGAAATACCCATCATGCATTTTAAGAGGTGACAATAGTGTTGGAGAATTTTATTCAATTGCTGTAACTAACAATTATCAACAGGCAGATACAGGTACTAAGATGATCCACATAGGGAAAAACACAAAAAGTACTATTATTTCTAAAGGGATTTCTGCTGGAAAATCCCAAAATAGCTATCGTGGTCTAGTGCAAGTTGGAAAAAGAGCATCAAATGCTAGAAATTTTTCACAATGTGATTCTTTATTAATGGGTAACAAATGTGGTGCACATACATTTCCATATATTGAAGTCAAGAATAAATCAGCTCAAATTGAACATGAAGCAACTACTAGTAAAATCGGGGAGGATCAACTTTTTTATTGCAATCAAAGAGGAATTGATACTGAAAAAGCTATTGCATTAATTGTAAATGGCTTTAGCAAAGAGGTCTTAAACAAACTTCCTATGGAATTTGCAGTTGAGGCTCAAAAATTACTTGAAATTTCATTGGAGGGATCAGTCGGTTAAAACTTTATTATGTTAAAAATTGAAAATTTACATGTTAGTATTGAAGGCAAAGAAATTTTAAAAGGTTTGTCATTGGATGTCAAGCCTGGTGAAATTCATGCTATTATGGGTCCAAATGGTTCAGGGAAGAGTACTCTATCATCTGTTATTGCAGGTAATGAGGACTATGAAGTTGTAAAAGGAAACATTTTTTATAATGGTGAAAATATTGAGGATCTTTCAGCAGATGAAAGAGCAAATAGAGGTATTTTTATGTCATTCCAGTATCCAGTTGCAATTCCAGGAATTACCGTTACCAATTTCATTAAGACAGCTATAAATTCCAATCTAAAAGCACGAGGTGAAAAGGAAATGCCTGCTGGAGAGATGCTCAAAAAGATAAGAGAAAAATCAAAATTATTGGAGATTGATTCAAAATTTCTATCTAGATCCCTAAATGAAGGATTCTCAGGTGGAGAAAAGAAAAGAAATGAGATATTTCAGATGGCAATGTTAGAACCCAATCTTGCAATACTCGACGAAACCGACTCAGGACTAGATATCGATGCATTAAAGGTTGTTGCAAATGGTGTAAATAAATTGAAAAATGATGATAATGCTATTGTCATAATCACGCATTATCAACGACTACTGGACTATATAACACCAGACTTTGTTCATGTTCTTCAGCAAGGAAAGATTTCCAAATCAGGAGACAAATCTTTGGCCCTTGAATTAGAGGAAAAAGGATATGATTGGATTTAATTTTTAAAATATGTCACTCAAAGAAAAACTAGTTTCTTCATTTCTGGCATTTGAACTTGATACAGATACCAACTCAAAAGTTCATGAAATTAGATCAAAATCGATCAAAGATTTTGAAAAAATTGGATTTCCACATTCCAAAGATGAATACTGGAAATACACCCCCATAAGAAAAGTTTTGAATGAGGAGCTAACAATATTTAAAAAGAAAAGACATCTTCTTAAATTTGATAAAGTAAAAGACTTTTTTTTAGGTGGAATTGAATCCTATAAAATTGTTTTCATCGACGGAATGTATGATCCGCTATGGTCAAGTACAACTCACGAGGGTGCTGACATTTGTATATTATCTTCCGTTTTGGAGAATAAAAAATATGGTAATGTTATATCTAAGTACTACAACAAATTGATTAATGACAAGGAGTCATTTAGTTTGCTAAACAGTTCATTTACAAAAGAAGGAGCCTTTATTCATGTCCCAAAAAATGTAGAACTTGAAAAGCCCGTTGAAATTGTTCATATCAACTCTGGTGGTGAATCATCATTAATGCTTCAACCAAGAAGTTTGGTTATTCTTGAAAAAAACTCAAAAGCTCAAATTATTGAAAGTCACTACTCTTTAAATGTTAATGAAAAAATTTACTCTGACAAACATTCAACATGTGTTGATCCCTTAACGAATACTGTAACTGAAATTCATGTTAATGAAAATGCAAAATTGGACTATTATAAAATCCAAAATGATCTTGAAACTACATCAATAATTGACAGCACATACATTGATCAAAAAAGTAATAGTGAAGCAAGTTGTCATACTTTTTCTTTTGGAGGAAATCTTGTTCGTAACAATTTAAATTTCTTTCAAAATGGAAAGAATATTAATTCCATTCTAAAAGGAATTACAATAATTGGATCTGATCAGCATATAGATCACCATACTTTGGTTCATCACGCAAACCCCAACTGTGAAAGCCATCAAGATTATAAAGGTATTTATAATGATAAATCTACTGGTGTGTTCAATGGCCGAGTTCTTGTTGAAAAGGTTGCTCAAAAGATAAACGCATTTCAACAGAACAACAATTTGATAATTGGTGATAATGCAACTGTAAATTCCAAGCCGCAACTTGAAATATTTGCCGATGATGTAAAGTGTTCGCATGGCTGTACTATCGGACAAATTGATGAAAATGCACTTTTTTATCTAAAAACTAGAGGAATTAATGATAATGACGCAAAAGGACTCCTGACATATGCTTTTGCAAATAGTGTGTTGGAGAATGTTGGGATGCAAGTTTTAAAAACCAAAATCAAAAAGATTATTGCAAGAAAAATTGGTGTTAATATTGGCCTTGAATTATGAATTTAAGTTTTGACGTTGATAGTATAAGACAAGATTTTCCAATTTTGTCAAAAAAAATCCATAATAAACCATTAGTGTATTTTGATAATGCCGCAACATCACAAACTCCAGTTTGTGTAATTGATTGTATTAAGGATTATTATGAAAAATATAACTCGAATATTCACAGAGGTGTACATTCTCTGAGTGATGAAGCAACCAATGCGTATGAAAATGCTAGAAATAAGATAAAAGATCATTTTAATATAAATGAGAGTAAGGAGGTTATTTTTACCTCAGGTACAACTCACTCAATTAATATAGTGTCCAATGGTTTTAGTAAAATATTAAAAAGAGAAGATGAAATTATTGTATCTGGACTTGAACATCATTCAAATATTGTCCCGTGGCAAATGATGATAAAAAATAACGGAGCTAAATTAAGAGTAATTCCTTTGAAAGATAATGGCGAGTTAGATATGGATGAGTTCAGAAATATTTTATCTAATAAAACAAAAATTGTTTTCTTAAATCATGTTTCAAATGCTTTAGGAATAATCAATCCGATCGAGGAAATTATTGATATTTCACATAAAAACGGTGCTATCGTTCTAATTGATGGCGCGCAAAGTGCCGCCCATTTTAAAATTGATTTACAAAAACTAGATGTTGATTTTTTTACAGCTTCAGCTCACAAATTATGTGGACCAACTGGTGTTGGTTTTCTCTACGGTAAGGAAGAGCTATTATCTAGGCTAGATCCTCTAATGGGGGGTGGTGAAATGATTTCTGACGTAACTTTTTCAAAGACAACATATGCAGATCTTCCCCATAAATTTGAGGCAGGAACACCAAATATTTCAGGTGTAATTGCTTTTGGTAAAGCGATAGATTATTTAAATGAAATTGGTTTAGATAATATAGAGCAATATGAAAAAAGTTTACTTGAGTATGCAAATTCTAAATTAAAAGAAATAGATGGCTTAAAAATTTATGGTGACACAAAAAATAAAACCTCGGTAATTTCATTTAATATTGACGGAATACATTCCTATGATATAGGATCTATTTTGGATAAATTTGGTATTGCGGTAAGAACAGGTCAACACTGTGCCCAGCCTATAATGGATCATTTTGGGATTGATGGGACCGTGAGAGCATCTTTTTCATTTATAAATACAATTGAAGAAATAGACCATTTCTATGAATCTTTGATTAAAGTAAAATCTATGTTAAGTTAATTTATAACTTTATAATATGACGATTGAAAATGCACAAAAAGATATAATTGATAACTTTTTATTTTTTGATGATTGGACTCAAAAATATGAGTACATCATTGAGCTTTCAAAAGATCTTGAATCAATGAATAAAGAACTAAAAAGTGAAGATAATTTGATAAAAGGTTGTCAAAGTAAAGTCTGGCTGCATGCTGAGCTAGTTGATGGTAAAATCAATTTTTTAGCTGACAGTGAAGCAATTATTACAAAAGGTATAATTTCTATACTTTTAAATATTTTTAATAATAGAACACCAAATGAAATACTTAGCTCTAATATGGACTTTATCGAAAAAATCGGATTAAAGGAGCATTTATCTCCAAATAGAGCCAATGGTCTTTCTTCAATGTATAAGCAAATAAAATTTTATGCTATTGCTTTTAGTAAAACTTAAATCATGACTAAAAAAATTGATCCAAAAAAATTAGGTGACCTAGTTGTAAAGGTTTTAAAAACTGTTTATGATCCTGAAATCCCGGTTGATATATATGAACTTGGGTTGATATACGATGTGTTTCTTAATGAAAGTAATGACGTTAAAGTTTTGATGACATTAACAACGCCAAATTGCCCAGTTGCTGACTCACTTCCTGAGGAGGTAAAAAATAAGATAAAAGAAATTCCAGAGATTAATGAAGTTGAGATAGAAATGACTTTTGATCCACCTTGGTCAAAAGACCTGATGAGTGAAGAGGCTAAACTAGAGCTTGGATTTTTATAAATGAAATATGAAATAAAAAATAGAGTTTCTGAAAGCAAGCTTGTTACTATTGATTTTTATGATTTCTTAAAGGATCTTTCGATTGAAGAATTTGATATTAAACCTTGGTTAAAAGATGATTTAGTTCTGATTGAAAAAGACTTCAGAAAAAATGTAAGCAATTTTAATTGGTCCTTACTTAAAGGAAAAAATATTTCAATTATCTGTTCAAATTCTGCAATCATTCCTGATTGGGCATTTATGTTGGTTAGTTCTGAATTAACAAGATCTGGAATAGAAAATTTTATAGGAAATATAAAATCTTACAAAGAGCATTTAATAAATCTTAAGATTAATGATTTTGATTTAAACTCTATTGCAAATAAACCTGTCATAATCAAAGGATGCTCCGACGATAAATTCAGTAAGTTTATTTATTCTCAACTAATACAAAAGATACAGGGTGTCGTTTCAAGCATAATGTTTGGAGAAGCATGCTCTTCAGTACCAATTTTCAAAAAAAAATGAGAGGTATTTTTTTAGTATTAATAATTATCTTAATATCTAAATCCTACTCTCAAGATAAATTTACTGACTCAATTAATTCTAATTGGGAAAAGTTTGGAAAATTCACATTCCTTGGTAATCAGTCAAGTTATAGTTATTGGACCGCTGGTGGTCAATCAAGTGTTTCAGGAACTGTAAAAATTGATTATGATTTGAATTATGAAAAAAGTGGATGGAATTGGGATACAAAGATTATTGCTGCGTATGGTCTTAACAGCAACGCTGGTAGTAAGTTTTTAAAAAAAACTGATGATAAGTTAGAGATTAACTCATTAATTGGTAAAATATTTTCATCTTCAAATATTGGTGATTTAAGCTACTCCAGTTTTATAAATTTTAAAACACAATGGACAAAAGGATACAGATTTAAAAAAGACTCCGATGGAGAAGAAGAAAGAACAGAGAGAACAAGGTTTCTCTCACCTGGGTATCTCCAAATCGGAGTAGGACTTTACTGGGAAAAAAATAAAGATTTTTGGGTCAACTTTGCCCCGATAACAGGAAGATTAATTGTGGTCAATAAATTTTTTACAGATGGGTTGATTGACAATCAAGAATACTTTGGTGTAAAAAAAGGAGCAACAAGTAGGTTCGAACTTGGGGCTTCTGTCAGATCTTTTTATAAATTCGAATTTGTTGAAAATGTATTTGTAACCAATCGTATAAGCTTATATTCCGATTACCTTGAAAACCCTGAAAATATTGATTTAGATTATACAATAAATACATCTCTAAAAGTGAATAGGTATTTAACAACCGACCTAATTTTCCAATTTGTTTATGATAATAATGCCGTCAAAAGGCTGCAAGTTCGTGAGGTGATGGGAATTGGTTTGAGTTTAGACTTTTAGACTTTGGGTTTTGGATACAAGTAATTGTTATATGGAAATCTATTTTCATGTATTCTGCTTATGTTTTTATATAAAATATCTTTTAAAAATTTGAAATTCAACTTTTCCAGTGCAGAAATATAAATTTTGTGATTAGTGTTTTTTAGCCTTCTATCATTTAATTTATCAACCTTATTAAAAATAATTATAGTTTTTTTGTCACCACATTTTATTTCATTCAAAATTAGTTCAACTGAATCAATATGCTCTTGATAATTTGGGTGTGAAATATCAACAATGTGTAATAAAATATCAGACTCTTGGATCTCCAACAATGTACTTTTAAACGATTCAATCAGTTGAGTAGGAAGCTTTCTGATAAAACCGACAGTATCAGAAAGTAAAAAAGGTAAATTTTCAATAACAACTTTTCGAACTGTAGTATCTAAAGTTGCAAATAATTTGTCTTCAGCAAAAACTTTTGATTTAGAAATTTGATTCATAATTGTGGATTTACCAACATTTGTGTATCCAACTAAAGCTACTCTTACAAGCTTGCCTCTATTTCCTCTTTGAACTGACATTTGTTTATCAATACTAAAAAGTTTTTTTTTCAACAATGATACCTTGTCTCTAACAATTCGTCTATCTGTTTCAATTTCTGTCTCACCAGGTCCTCTCATCCCAATACCTCCTTTTTGTCTTTCTAAATGTGTCCAAAGACCTTTTAGTCGAGGCATTAAGTATTCGTATTGAGCTAACTGAACTTGTGTTTTTGCGTAACTAGTTTTAGCCCTTTGAGCAAATATATCTAAAATTAATCCTGTCCTGTCTATGATTTTTGTTCTTAATGTCTTTTCAAGATTTAACTGCTGACTAGGTGTTAGTTCATCATCAAATATCACTGAACTAATGTCATTATTTTTTATAAAAAACTGTATTTCTTGAATTTTTCCAGAACCAATAAAGGTTTTAGGGTTTGGTTTATCTATCTTTTGGACAAATCTTTTTAAAACCTTTCCCCCGGCTGTTTCTGCTAAGAAACACAACTCATCTAAAAACTCTTGAACCATGGTTTCTGAGTTATTGCTAATTATAGCGCCAACAACTACTGAGTTTTCATAAAAAATATTTTTATTTTCTATCAAATTTCAGGCTTGAAAAACTTTAAACTTAGTTCTGAGTTACCAAAGTCCAAATATGAATAATGATTGAACCAATCGCCGCAATTGTAGTATAATGAATTATTGCCAAGATTAATTTTTAAGGGAATGTGTCTGTGGCCAAAAACAAAATAATGATAATGATCAGACTTTAATATTTTTTTACAGAAATTATAAAGTAATTCTTTTTCATTACTTTCAAATTTGATCTCATTTCCAGAAATCACACTATTTTTTCTAGATAAAAACTCACCTATTCGTATCGAAATGTCTGGATGAATACAAGAATATAAAAATTTAAAAAAAGGGTTTCTAAAAATTAGCTTTAAAAACTTGTATCCATAGTCACCCGGTCCTAAACCGTCACCATGACCAATAAAAAATTTTTTAGAGTTAATTTTAAACTTTTTTGGCTTAAAAAATATATCAATACCTAGCTCATCTTTAAAATAGCTCATCATCCATGAATCATGATTACCAACAAAAAAATAAATTTTAATTCCAGAGTCTGTTAACTCAGCTAATTTTCCAAATAATCTAGTATAACCTTTTGGCACAACTTTTTTAAATTCAAACCAAAAATCAAATAAGTCTCCCAATAAAAAAATTACCTGTGCATCATTTTTTATGGAATCAAGCCATTTTATAAATATTTTTTCTCTTCCATGGGAATTAACTTTACCTGGAAGTCCCAAATGATTATCAGATGAGAAGTAAGCTTTCTTGTTTTCTTCTAAATTAATTATCTCCATTTATAAAGTACAAAAGTAAACAATCAATCATAACAGTTTTTCATAACAATTAAAAGGCATGTCACTTTGATCTCTAAAATAAATTTTTCCTAATTTTTTATAGCCCAGTTTTGAGTATAAATGATTGTTTTTATTGTTCTGACTAAAGGTGTCAAGTCTTACAGAAAGACAACCAGACTCTCTGGCAAAATTTTCTATAAATTTTATAACATATTTTGCAAAACCTTGACCTTGATAATCTGGATGAATTGCAAGTCTATGTAAATAAATATTTTTTTTTGATGAAGTGTCCCAAATAATTTGTTTGTAAAAATCATCCATATCAAATGAGGCACAAACACAGCCAATGATTTTTTCCTCATGTTTTAAAACAAATAGATCTTCATTATTTATATCATCTATAAATGATTGTTTAGTTGGATATTTATCATTCCATTGGAAAATACCATTTTTGATCATATGATTTGTACACTCCTTAATAATTTTCATTATTAAGTCAATTTGATCAATTGAAGCAAGTTCAATATTTTTCATGATGTTAATATACTTATTTGATCGCAGAAATTATTGGACTGCCTGTTGATAGTGCGGTAAAACTTATTCCTAAAATTGTTGATAAAGTTGGAGCTATATCTTTAACGTAAATTTTTTTTGAAGTTGATCCATTTTTAATTCCTTTTCCAAAGAAAACTAATGGAACATGTGTATCATAGGTCCTTCCTGTACCATGATTGGAAGCACTAGAGGACCTTTTATGCCAAAGAGGTTTTAAAAAGAATGCTAAGTCACCTCTTAAATCTGGATGACTATTGTAGTAAACCATATTAATCCCGTAATCCTCAGAGTAAGAAATAGCTTCATCTAATTTTTCAAAATCAAATACATCATAAACCCATGGTTCTTTTTTTAATTCGGATGAGATTAGAGTCTTAATATCCTCTAGACTATACTGCGATTGAGCAATTTTATCTTTATTTAAGTATACATTATAGTTTGATACATCTTTAACATATTTTTTTAATTTATCATTAAAAACATTCATAGAGTACAATTGCTTAAAGGGTACTTTATTTTCTGATAAATAAGATGGTATGTGAGTGATGCCGTGATCGGATGTTAAGTATACTAAGTAGTTGTTTTCTCCAATTTCTTTATCTAAATAATTCAGAATCTCTTCGATATTTTTATCAAGTCTGATATACATGTCTAGTACCTCAACAGAATTTGATCCAAACCTATGGCCAAGATGGTCTGTTGATGAGAATCCAATATGGAGAAAGTCTGTTATTTCATCGGCCCCTAAGTTTTCAAACTTAATTGCATCCAATGCAAAATCTTTGACGATATCATTGCCAAAGGGAGAATACTTGATCACATCATAATCAATTTTACCATTCTTTTTTTTTGATATTTTTTCTAGATCGTGTGGAAAGGTTGAATTCTCTTTACCTAAATACTTTATTTCATGTTTGTTCAAATCAGGACCGCTTTCTGTATAAAATTTAATATCATAATAGGTATCCCATTTCGAAATGTATTTGAATATATTAGATCTGTTATTGAAGCTTTCAACCCAATCCGGAAGTTCATCCATATAGTATGAACTTGTAATAAATCTACCCTCATTTTTTGCATTAAACCAGTAGGTCATTTCTGAAGTATGTCCAGCTGATAATACTGCAGATCTATCTTTCAAGGCGACACTGAAGGTTTTTGCCTTAAAGTTTGTTGATATTCTATTTTCATCTGAGATTGTGGTTGTTTGTAAGTTTTTCGGAGATTTTTTACCCTCATCTGTTGAGGTGCCAACAGAATTTTTAAAAAAATCATCTACACAGTACACTTCTTTGCTAAGTGATGGGTTAAACCAATCATTACCAATAATTCCATGATAATTTGGTGTTGTTCCCGTTACTACCGTTGCATGACCTGGTGCAGTAGATGTAACAGCATAACTATAATGTGCATTTTTTGCATTAAAACCATCCTTTACAAGTCTTTTGAATCCTTTAGATCCATACTTATTCCAAAACTTTGGTATATATTCATATTTCATTTGATCTACAACAATACCAATAACAAGTTTTGGCTTTTTATTAAATTCATCATTCGATTGTGCGAAGATGGAGAGAGAAAAAATAATAACTACAAATTTTAGGTAAAACTTCAAAATTGTTTTTTTGCATATATAGGAAAAAAATGCAAAGGAAAATACTTTTTTGGGTTATAAAAAGTTTAAAATTAATCTCGGGAGTTAATCTTTGCTAAAAGTCTTAAGATCTCTAAATACAGCCAAACTAGCGTAACCATAAGTCCAAAGGCTGCATACCATTCCATATATTTTGGTGCTCCATTTTCAGAAGCTTCTTCAATAAAATCAAAATCAAGTACTAAATTAAGACTTGCAATTAGGATGACTACTAAAGAAAAGATTATACTAAACATAGAACCATTAGTTGGATTTAAGATTGATAGATCCATTCCAAAGAAACTGCCTATGAAAGATACTAAGTATACTAAAAATATCCCACCTGTTGCAGCAACAACACCTAGTTTAAAGTTCTCAGAAGGCTTAATTAAACCTGAACGATAGGCCATAAGCAATGATAGTAATATTAATGCTGTTAAACTAACGGCATTGAGCACAATTCCTTCGTACTGTTGAGCATACATGTATGAAATGCCACCTAAAGCCAAACCTTCAAAAATTGCATACAAAGGAGCTGTTATTGGAGCAAACTTTTTGTTAAAAATTGTAATAATAGCTGTAATAAAACCTGCTATAGCGCCTCCAATCAAAAGTACAGGTGAATTAATAGTATATGAGTAATATCCGGCAACAACTAATAAAAGTAGAGAAATGGCTGTTTTATCAACTGTCCCTTTTATTGTCATAGTTTGGTCAGCAACAAATGAATTGGAGTTTGTGGTGCTTAAGTTCTTAAATGTATTTTTGTTTAGTGCTGGATTTCCTGATCTGTATGATAAACGTGTACGCATTTTAAAATTTTAATAGTTTCTTTATATGTTTTAATTTTACAAGTAATGAAAAAGTTTACTTTTATATTTTTCCTATTTATAATCAACAACTATGCCCAAAAATCTGATGAATTAACCGAATCCTTCCCAATATTTCCTGTTTGTGAATTACTTCCTTATAAATTTCACAAAGATTGTTTTAATGAAACTATTGATAAACACATTCAGAAAAACTTTATTTATCCAAAACAAGCCTGGGAGAATGACCTTGAGGCAATAGTTAAGGTAAAATTTGAAATTGATCCAAATGGAAGTATATCAAACGTAATTTCAAATTCAAATATAGTGGGTGTTAGTTTTTTTGAAAGGGAATCTTTAAACCTTGCAAAAAAACTGTTTAATGATGCTGCATCAAAACTAATTCAAACTCTTCCTAATGCGATTCCTGCTAAGAAAAATAATATTGCATTTAAGAAAACTTTTTTAGTATCAATAAAATACCAAATTCCAAGAAAACTTGGCTTTGATGATGTTGAAACACCCCCATTATTTGATGATTGTGTTGAATCAGAAAATGAAAAACTTTGCTTTATAAAGTTTATTGATAATCATATTTCAAAAAATTTCAAATATCCTAAGCGCGCAATAAAAAAGGGTGAAGAAGGAGATGTATTTATACAATTTGATATGACTTCTGATGGATTATATACAAACTTTACGACAATTGGTGAAAGTAAGATTTTAGAAGATGAGGCGTACAGAATTCTGATTAAACTACCTGATTTTGAGCCTGCCAAATACAAAGAAAAGTATGTTACAACAACATATGGCACAACTATTTCATTTAAATTAAATCAATGAGGAAAATAACCAAAAATGAAGTTGATAATAAGCTTAGATTATTATCAAAAAAATGGATAATTATTAATAATATACTTTTTGCAAAATATACTTTTAAATCTTTTGACGAAGCTTTCGACTTTATGAAAATTGTGTCAGAAAAATGCAAAGAATTAAATCATCACCCAAAATGGACTAATGTTTATAACCGAATAGATGTTGAATTATTTACGCACGATATCGGGGGTTTGTCCAACCTTGATTTTGAGTTGGCAAGTTTCATGGATTTAAGTTTTTTACCTTATTATCAATAATTGTCTATTTTTGTTTATCAAATGGATAATCTAGGTTTTCTAAGTATTGAATTTTTCGGAAATACAATTCAGAATTACATTATATCAATTTCGGTTATTGTATTGGGTCTCATTTTTAAAGGATTGATCAGTTCAGCTCTAAGGAGATTTTTGTTCAAAATAGTTGGTGATAGTAAAAATAAGGATGGTAAATCTGAGTTTGATAATCTCCTTAAAAAACCAATAACTTATTTTCTTTCCTTGCTAATAATTTACTTGGCGTTTAATATGTTAAGTATTCCTGATACTTTAAATCTAGTAAGCTCAGATGAGTTTGGATTAAGAATGATTTTTGAAAAAGGGTTTTTACTTCTACTCGTTTCAAGTATAATTTATATCATCTTACAGTCGGTGGAATATGTTGGTTTAAGACTATCTCAAAGAGCTGCTAAAACTGAGAGCAAAGTTGATGATCAGTTGATCCCATTCGCAATAGAAATTGCAAAAGTTTTGGTTGTAATTTTTGGTATTTTAATTATTCTAGGGAATATTTTTGGAATCGATATAACAGCACTGGCTGCAGGTCTTGGTATTGGTGGAGTTGCTGTAGCATTAGCATCTAAAGAAAGTCTTGAAAACTTACTTGGATCTTTTACAATATTCTTTGATAAACCGTTTACAGTTGGAGATATTATTACTATTGGTGGAATTACTGGTGTAGTAGAAAAGGTTGGATTTAGAAGTACAAGAATTAGAACTTTTGATAAGAGTTTAGTAACTGTTCCAAACAAGAATTTGATCAATACGGAATTGGATAATTTAAGCTTAAAACCTGTTAGAAAAGTAAAAACTGATATTGGTTTAACTTACGACACGAGTGTAGATCAAATAAAAAATATTGTAGCTGATATTCAAAATTTAATTGATGATCACCCAAATACCAACAAAGATGGAGTTGTTCGGTTTTTAGAGTTTGGCGCAAGTTCTTTAGATGTTATGGTTCTGTATTTTGTGAACAGTCCAGATTGGAAGTTGTTGATTGATACCAAGCAAGATATCAATTACAAAATCATTGAAATAGTCAAAAAACACAACAGTGATTTTGCTTATCCATCTACTTCAGTATACTTAGAGAAACAGTAACATTAAGCCTTACTCACTTTAAATTTTTTATAATTATCATATAAGAACACTGGCATAGCTAGTGAAAATCCAACTAGAAACATACAAGCGGTATATTTCAAAAGTTTTAATGGTTGATTCTTAAATGCATAAATAATAAAAATAAAAAAAGTCATTGCTGCGACACCTAAATCAGCTGAGAGCATTGATGATGCAAAATTTACATTAGCGTCGGCAAAAAATTCAGACAGTGACCATTCCCAATTTTTGAATTCTAAGAATTTAAATAAAAAATAGTAAGGGGCTGCAATCCCCAAAAAACACATTAGCAAAAAAATTTTCTTCATAATATTAAATTAAAAAATCCTGGTAAATACCAGGATTTTAATAAGACTATTTTAGATTTATTTTAATTAGCAGGCGTCATTTCAGATGGGAAAATTGAAATTGTTAAAATTTTACCATCAGGGTTTACCCAGAATCTTTCAAAAACTCTTCTGCGATTTACTTCTCCATCTTTAAAACGTCTTTCTCTAAATACTACATCAACTATGTTAAATATACCCTCTCCAAATGTTAATGGGACAGCACTAACAACGAACCTTTTTATTGAATCGTAGGGCTCTTGAAAAGAAGCCAGAGTTTCGGTTGTTGTCATGTCCAATTTTTGATATCCTTCAGGTGAATAAAAATTAACTGAATCAGCCATGCTTTCAATTATAATTTCATTTTTATCCATATCTGCAAAATCACGGATAACTTTGACAACCATTTCAGCAGCCTCATCTGACCCAATTTTGAATTTTTGACCTGAAAGCTGAGCAGGATTTTCTTGATACCATTTTCCAGCAGATTTTTCTGTTATTTGTGGTTCACAGCTAATTAAAACTGTACTTATTATAAGTGCGTATAATATTCTCATTATTATTTATTTAAATTAAACCTATTCAGCAGCTGCCATAGCTGCAGCGTACTCCTTGTTAAATTGTTCATCAGCAAAAAAACCTAATGCTTGAACAATTTTACCATCCTTCCACTCATAGTCAAAATGTCCCTTTATGACTAATTTTTCTCCTGTAAAATTTCCTGTACCACTCCACGTAAACCAATAATTTGTCCATATCCTTCCATCTGTAAAGTAGTTAGTATGAGCATATTCATCTGTAATCGTTATATCAGAAAATACTTCATGTTCATACGTCCAGCCTTCAAATATTTTTTCTTTTCCAGTTACTTCATTGCTGTTGAAAAATACTTTGGCATCATCCGCGTAATATTCTTTTGCGTCCTCAAAATCTGCTTTTGTGTAATCTTGAGCTAAATCTAATATTGTTTCGGTTAATTCGTCTTCAGCCTCAGTTTCGGAATAATATTCAACATCGTCATCTGACATGACAACTGCAACAACACCAGTGGAACTCATGTCACATGACATGAATGGAAATAATAATAGTAATAATAGTTTTTTCATAGTTATAAATTTGTTTAATTAATTGTCTTTTTTTCCAGTTCTAGCATCAAATAAAAGTCTCGTCATAACTCTATGTCTAATTTCTCTTAGATCTGATCCATGTTTTTCATTATGTTTTTTAGATACTTTTGCTGGGACATCTGACCACCAGTTTTGATTTGCTTTCTGCCAAGTGTCAAATAAATCAATTGTTATCATATCCCATGCCCCCTCAGATTTGGCAACGACACCCCTTCTTTTCATAACATGCCATCCTTCAAGTCCTTTAGCGTATTCTTCAAAAATATCTTTTGCATCAACTTCCATATCAATGTATGCATTATATTTTTTTGTTTTAATTAAATTAAAAATAGCAACATCGGGAATTTTTGAAGGATCTCTAAAAAATCCTGTTATGTATTCACAACTTGCATTATAAACAGTTGAGTAGAGTTCTTCTCCTTTTCCATAAATCCATGATCTAGCATCAGCAGATAAGTTTGGATATGCTTTTTCCCAAACAGATGTCCAGGAAGGGTCGGGATTGGTTGCAACCCAAATGGCAATATGTGAAAATCCAGCGTTATATCTTGCATTTTTTGCAACTCTTCTTAGAAGCCAATTTTCCATTTTACCTTCGGATACAGCAGCTTCCGCTGCAGGACCAGTAAAATTTATCATATATGACTCAAATTCATCAATTTTATCTTCCTCGACTTTTATGAACTGAAATCGTACAAAGTCTCCCTCCTGTACCTGTGTGTGTAAGAATGTTACTGAGAAGCATAAGAGTAATGTAATAATATTTTTCATTATGTTTTTGTCATTTTTTTACAAGTTAAATATTTTGATTATTAATAATTACTTATTTTAAAATCATTGATGATATTTAACATATTCATAATATTGATTTCACTATCAATGATAATTTTTTAAAAAATCGTGTTAAAAATTGCTAAATTTTCAAAAGATAAAAAATATAGGTATTCTTTATCTCGCAAGTGGTCAGAAAAAGAACAAGTACTCTTTATTTTATTAAATCCATCAAAGGGTGATGGTATAAATGATGATCCTACCATTAGAAGGTTAATTTCTATTTCCAAAAATTTAGGTTATGGAGGCTTTATGGTGGTTAATCTTTACACCATAATTACTCCAATGAGAAATAAATTATATGAGAAGAAAAGAAAATTTTCAAAAAAAAATAAAAATTTAATATTCAATTTGATTGCGCAATACAAAACAATAATCTATGGTTGGGGGGCCACCGAAAATGAACCAATTTGGCTAAAGAATACGATTAAAAATCCTATGTGCTTTCAAATAAATAAAAATGGTAGTCCAAAACACCCTTTATATTTAAAAAAATCATCCAGTTTAAGAGAATACAGAAGGTTGTGAAAACCAATGGATATGAAACAAATTAACTTTCTTCGGTTTTTTTATCAAGCGCAATTATTGTGGCACATGAGACTAAAATTATAGCTGAAGGTAATGTAGGGATTAATGGGTCACTTATGCTAATATGGAAATAAACAGCTGCAACCATGAAAAGGCCCATTATAAATGCTGCCGGAGTAACAAACCTTCTAACTTTTAATCCGATTAAAAGTATAATTGCACATGTAACTTTAAATATTCCAACAACAAACATTGTTGTTTGATTAAGACCATAAGCCTGAAATTCTTCAATCATATTTAAAGCTTGACCTCCTCTGTACAAAGAAGGCATGTTCAATCTCCAAGTCCACGCGCTTAAAACAGCCAGAGAAACAACTAAGATTAATATTTTGAAAATCGTTTTCATAATTATCTATTCTAACCTATATTTAGTTAAGTTAATTTAAAAAATTATTTATGAAAAAAATATTTTTATTGTTGATTTTAGTTTTAATTTCATGTGAAACTACAGACAAAAAAGAGCCTACAACTGAACTAGATTTTCCATTTGTGCCTAGCTATCAAAAAGATTGGAAAATAGGTAGTCAAGAAAACGTACTTCTAGTTCAAAATCTACACAAAACACTACTTGATGGTGAGTTTGAAAGAATAACAGAGTTCATTTCTGATACTATTGTGATGTATATGGGTGATGGTTCCACTGTTAGTGGGATTGATAATTTTAAAGAACTTCTTTCTGCTTACAAAGATGCTAATTTAAGAGATTATAATGTGGGTGTAAATTTTCCTATCATTTCTGAAGAAGGTCATGAATGGGTAATAAATTGGGATTCTGTTACATATGACACACCTGATGGGCCAGTTAGAATGAGGTATCAAGAAGCTTACAGAATTTCTGGGGGTAAAATTGTAAGGGTTAATCAATTCACCAAACCAGTTATCGAGGATTAAACTTTATAAATATTTCAAATGAACTTCAGAATTTTTCTGAATATATTTTTAATTTTATCATTTCTTGCTCTGTACACTCAAAATGACGTTACTAGATTTTATGGAGAAGAGTTTAATTTCAATATTAAAAGTATTGAGAATTCCTTAGAGCCATCATCAATCAGGATCAAAGCAAAAGGTGAAATTATATCAACCTGTCCTATGAAAGGCTGTTGGATGAATATGAGTGTTTCTAATGACACGATTCTTGTTAGATTTAAAGACTATGGATTTTTTGTTCCTAAAACTGGCGTTGAAGGTAATTTAGCAATTATAAATGGTTATTTGTCTGTTGACACTCTAAGTGTAGCTCAATTAAGACATTACGCAGAGGATGCTGGTAAAAACAAAAAGGAAATCATGAAGATTACCGAGCCTAAAATAACATTATCATTTTTAGCCGATGGAGTTGCTATTCAAGAATAATTATGAAAAATATTTTATGCTTATCTCTATTATTTTTTTCACATTTTATGCTTACTCAAGAGTATCATGTAGCAAAGAATGGAGATGATTTAAACCCTGGAACTAAGGATAAACCTTTTTTAACGATTACGTTCCTGCTACAAAAAACTGGGATCAGCAATTTAATGGTAAGAGTATGAAAATTTCTTCTGCATTTATAAAAATAGGTGATAAAAAATACAATTTGAAAATGTCAGATAAACTAGATCATACATCAATTAATATCAATATTGAGTCTGGTAAAACAACAATGGAACCTGGTTTTATTTTAGAAAATGGACAAGCATCCGTTGCATTCTACACAGACATAGATTTTTTATTTTAATTATAGTGATTTAATAAAAAATTATTATCTTGAAATTTCCACTTAATTTTATGAGACTAAGCAAAAGAGATAAAGCACTAACAAAAATTGAGATACCTGCAGTTCACTCAATATACTTTCGCGGCAAAAGATATGAGTATAAAGATTATCTGAAAATCAAGGATAGGGCAAACAAAGACGAACTTCTAGCACTGTAGAAAACATTCTATTTATTACTTATTATCAAAACTAATCCAGAGTTAATTAACACTAAGGAGATGGTGCCAATAAAAAACCAATCCTTTGATTCATATTTGTACATTACAGCTTCACCAAAAACACACAAGCCTGCACTAAATAACATTATTCCTAAAAATGCTAGAAAGTTTTTTTTAATATTTGATTTCATCAATTAATGGTCTTAATCATTTAAATTTACATTAAATCTATGAACAAAACTGTTACTTTATTTGGTTCTACCGGACTGATCGGTAGTGAAGTTTTAAAGCTATTAATAAATGATGATTATTTTGAAAATATAAATATAATATCAAGAAAAAAAATAAATATAGATTCAAAAAAAATAAAAAATTATATTATTGATTTTTCAAATATAGAGGACTATAAAAAAGTTGTCAATAAAGACTACATTATAATTGCATCCATTGGGACAACTCAATCAAAAGTTAATTTTAATAAAATTGAATACAGAAAAGTTGATTATGATATTTTATTAAATATTGCTATGGCTTGTAAATCTAATAAAGCATCATCTTTTTCTTTTGTTTCATCTGCTGGTGCTGATGAAAAAAGTAAAAATTTTTATTTAAAGCTTAAAGGTGAAATTGAAAATTCAATTATGCAGATTGGATTAAAATCTTGCTTAATATTTAGACCTTCACTTCTTTTAGGAAAAAGAAATGAATTTAGATTTGGAGAAATTATAGGTCAAAAAATTATGCCACTAGTATCTTTTTTGATGAAATCAGAATATAAACCGATTAAAGCAGTTGATGTTGCTAAGTCTATAGTAAATGAATCTAAAAAGATTATTTCAGGAAATAAAATTTATCAATATTCTGAAATGAAAAATTTGAATTAAAATATTTAACTAATTAGTTTAAAGGGATAAATGAAGACTTAATTCTTGAATAAAAGATTAATAAATCTTCTTTTCTTTAAATTCATATTCTGATTCCATACTCTCAAAATGTTTTTTTATTTTTTTTGAGAATCTACTATCAGATAAGTTTTTGAGCTTATGACTGGTCTCCCACATTTCTATTAGGTTTTGGTTGTTTTTTGAATAGTAAAAAACAACTGACATCTCGAAAGTATTAAAACCACTGAAATAATATGTCCTAGATAATCCCTTAGGATTTTTTTTATTGAACTCTTCCTCACTCATAGGCTGCATTTGATTTCGATGCGGCACAAATGATTTTTTATATGACTCATAGAAGTAATTTTTTTCGGTAGGTCTTTTACTGTCAGGTATTCCTTCATAATTTGAAGTAGCTCGAACACCACCAGCAGTAAAATTTTTACCACTAACTGTCTTGAATTCAATTTTTGATATTGGAGTACCGTTACTTAAAGACATCGATACAGCAGAAGATCCAAAAAAAGATTCAACTTGTTCTTTAGTTTGAAAATGGTCTACAAAATGCTTCCACGTTTTAAATGATTCTATATGTTTAATTTTAGCTTTAGTAGAGCCAAAATTAGTTTGAGCTAAAATTGAGAAACAGGATAATAAGAGAAAAACTGCAAAAAATTTTTTAAACATATCAAGTATAATTATCTATATTATAAGTACTTATAATATAAATTGTTAGATTTGTACAAAACCAAATTTAATGAAAAAAACACTCCTAATAAAAAGAATTTTACTTCTCTTAATTATTTTTCCTGTATTATTAACTGCACAATACTCAAAGAAAGAATTAAAAAAGAAAGAAAAATGGTTAAAAAAATTAGAACTTAGAATTGTAAATCGTGGAGTTGACTTAAATGAAACATTTGTGTTCTTTGTTGATAGGGAGTTAAGTGAAACTGCTGCTGAAAAAATAGCTAATCTTGTTATAGGTGGTTACAATGAAAACTGGGATTTTGTTATTTCTGAGTTTGAAAACGCAATGTTTGTTGCCGGATTAGATGTTGGAACTTATGAATTTAAAGAAATAGAAAAAGGATCAAAAAATAATGCTGCAATTGCTGGAAATTTAATTGTTAATGGAAGATATTTATTTGAGTTTGATAGAGCAATAGAAAGATATGTTAAAGTTGCAATCAAAGATGTTTCTAATAATATGAAAACAGTTGCAACAATATCATTTAGAAATAATATTGGTTTAGGAAATTATATGATAAGGGAAACTATCATTATTGAGCATGTAATTTCAGAATTCATTAAATCAAATTCTTAATTTTTTGATGTTTTCATTTTAAATTATTTTCTAAAATTAAAATCCGTTTGTCAAAGTAATGGAGATTTGTATGTGTTTAGATAATATAAATTAATATCATAAAGTAGTGAAAAACTGAACCCGCTAATACAAATAAATGCCATATCGAGTGGAAATATTTTATCCTATCAAAAGCGTAGAATATAATACCAAAAGTGTAAGAAACTCCTCCAAGTATCAACAATAATTTAGCATTAAAATCAATCAAGTTAAATAAAGAGTTAATATCAAAAGCTATTAACCATCCCATGGCTAAGTAAAAAAATAAAGATATAAATTCATACTTAGTGGCGAAGAATAACTTTTTTAAAGTTCCCGCTATTGACAATGTTAATACGACAATAAAAATATTTATACCTGAGTATTCATATAGTGTTATAAAGCATACAGGGGCATACGAGCCTAAAATAAGATAGTATATACTTATATGGTCAAGTACTTGAAATCTCTTTTTTAGTTTGGTATTTAAAACATAATGATAAATAGATGAAGATGAATATACAAGCAGTAAACCAAAAGAGAATAATATGACTGAGATAGTGCTTAGTGTGGTTATGTTACTGTTAAAATAGAATAAAAAAGGTATACCTATTATTGACATTATAACACCTAGGAAATGTGTTAAAACATTCCATAACTCTTCGTTTCTATAATCTCTTAGACTAATAACTTTCATGACTAATTTCTATTTATGTGTGGAGAAGATGGGACTCGAACCCACGACCTCTTGACTGCCAGTCAAGCGCTCTAGCCAGCTGAGCTACATCCCCATTTTTAATAAAACATCTGAATTACAACTACTTACGAACAGTATCTATAAGCAAGTTTACATTTGTACTTGACAAATTTAGTAAAAAAAACACGTCCACTGCCACTTTACTGGCAGTAAATAGACAGTTGTTTATGCTTCTTTAGGAAAACCATTTTTGCCTACAATTAATAATCATGAAGAGTCCT
>QOQA01000004.1 GCA_003331875.1 Cryomorphaceae bacterium
TAGATTTTCTGACTTTAAATCATTGTATCTTTTAATCATTAATTCAATTCTGTCAAATAAAATATCAATATTTTGATCTGAATCTTTCAATTTACTTTATATATATCTAAATTTAATTTTAGTTGTTATTAAATGCAAGGCTTTAATTGAAAAACTTATATATAATTTTATTTCTAATAAATTATTCGATTGTCTTTTCACAAGTCAAAGTTGAAGAAGCAAATCCACCTGTTAATATACCGATTAAGCTTAGTGGCAATTTTGGTGAGTTGAGATCAAGTGGATTTCATTCTGGTATTGATATCAAAACATTAGGGAAAGAGGGGATTGAAATAAAGTCAATTGATGATGGTTATGTTTCAAGAATTTCAATTTCGTTAAGTGGATTTGGAAAAGCTATTTATATTACTCACCCTAATGGATTTACATCCGTTTATGCACATTTAAGTAGGTTTAATGATGATATAGAAAAACTCACACAAGCTTTTCAATATGAAAAAAAATCATTTGTTATAAATAAATTTTTCAAGAAAAATGAAATCAACATACGTAAAAATGATATCATTGGTTTTTCAGGAAATACAGGAAGTTCGTTCGGTCCACATTTACATTTTGAAATCAGAAAATCTTCAGAAAATTTACCAATTAACCCATTAAGATTTGGATATCCAATTGATGATACAATTCCACCCTCATTGAGAGGACTCTTCCTTTACAAGATTGATGATAAACCAAACAAAAGAAAAAAAATAAACATTAAAAAAATATCGGCTAATGAATTCCAGGGCGAAACAATTAAAGCAAATGGAAGTTTTGGCTTTGGCGTTATATCAAGTGATAGACAAAATAAATCCTATAACATTAATGGAACCTATAATTATAAAGTAATCAAAAATGATACTACAGAGTTTGAAATTGAATTTGACAATTTTTCGTTTAATGAGAAAACATACCAAATGAAATTTATGGACTATGGATATTACATAGACAAAAGGTCTAGATTAATTAAGATTTTCAATGAAAATAATTTAAATGCAAACTTTATTAAATCCAACAGCTCTGGAATTATTAATGTTAATGAAAATGATTCAATAAAAATCAAAATAATACTCAGTGATTATTTAAATAATAAAACTCAAGTCAATCTTAATTTTTTTGGCGGAAAGGACAGCTTAGAATTTTACTTCGATGATTTCAGTAATTTTAATTCTTTTATAAACAAATCAGAGGATTTCAGTTTTTCCAAAAATGGTGCTTATGTAAAAATAAAAAAGAACACTTTTAACAGTGATACTTTTCTAGATATTAAATATTTAAAGGATACTCTTCATCTTATCAATCCAAAAGTTTATGCCTTTAAAGCAATTGAAATCTCAATTCCCCAAAAAGTTAAAAACAAAAAACAATCCTACGTTGCCTACATGGATGATAAAGGAAAAAAAGCTTTTGCAACTAAAATAAATATTGACAGCAAGTTTAAATTCAAAACAAATAATCTTGGAAAATTTTACGTAGATATTGACTCGATACCTCCCAACATTAAATCTATTAATAGAAAAAATAAAATAAGCTTTGAAATAAAAGACGATGAAACTGGAATAAAAAAATATGATGTTTTTGTGAATGGAAATTGGCACCTATTTGAGTATGAGCCAAAAAGAAACGAGATTTTTTGTGATCCTAATAGTATAAACATTTATGGAAAAGAAGTTGAACTAGAGGTTATTGTTGAAGACTTAGTTGGAAATAAAAAAACACTAATTAAAAAGTTAGCACTCTGAGAGTATTTTTTTTAAATTATGTGCAGCATATATTATTTCATCTTTTGAGTTAAACTTTGAAAATGAAAACCTTATTGAAATTTTTTTCATTTCATCTAAAGAGAGTATCTCAGACAATACATGTGAAGGCTCAGATGATCCAGACTGGCATGCACTACCAGAAGAACACGCTATTCCTGCAAGCTCAAGCTTAAAACTAATCAGATCTTTTTTTTCAATTGGGATTGGAAATCGTAAGTTCAAAATGGTATAACTTGATTTTTTGAAATTACCATTTACCTCAACATTATCGATGGATTTAAAAATCTCTTTTGAAAACAATTCTTTAAGGGATTCAACTTTTTTTTGGTCATCAGGAAGATTTTTATAAGCTTCTTCCAGTGCAACTTTTAGGCCATGAATGTTGTGAGTACTTTCGGTACCACCCCTCAATCCACGCTCCTGCTCACCACCCTCAATTAAAGGAAAAGCTTTATTTTTTTCATTAATATATACGAAACCAACACCCTTTGGACCATGAAATTTGTGAGCTGAACAAGTCAAAAAATCAATATTTAGCGATGATAAATCCAATGGAAAATGTCCAATTGTTTGAACAGTATCACTATGGAATAAAGCATTAGAGTTGTTACAGATGTGAGCTATCTCATTAAGGTCTATCATTGTGCCAATCTCGTTATTTATGTGCATTAAACTTACAAGTGTTTTTTTTGGTTTTGATAATAGAGATTTTAAGGTTTTTAAGTCAGGGTATCCATCACTGTCAACATTCAAATATTCTAACTCTACTTTACTGTTAGAACAAAGATTTATAATAGGATTTAAAACTGCTTTATGTTCAATTTTAGTAGTAATTATTCTTTCGACCCCAAACTTAATACATGATTTAATTATCATGTTGTTGGACTCTGTTCCTCCAGATGTAAAAAAAATTTCACTAGGTTTTACATTAAAGGTTCGGGCAATAAATTTTCGGCTGAGTTCAATTATTGTTTTTGAATCTCTGCCAAAAAAATGTGTTGAAGAGGGGTTTCCGAACGAATTAACAAGAACTGATGTCATCTCATCAACAACTTTTGGGTCTAACTGAGTTGTCGCTGCATTATCAAGATAAACTTTTTTCATATAAAGCTACATCAAAGATATGTGATTTTCACTAGTTTTGAATTAAGACTAATGAAAATAATATCTAGTAAAAATAACTCTAAAATCAAGTATCTTAAAAAGATTAGATCTAGCAACTCTTTCAGAAAAAAAGAAAGAAAATTTTATGTTGAAGGATTAAAAGAATTGATGCTTTGTATTGAATCAGGGTTTTGTATTGATTCTATTTATTGTTCTCCCAAATCAAAAAAAATATTAGAAAATAATTTTATTGAAGCAGATTATATAATTGATGAGATAATTATTTCTCAGATACTAATGAGACAAACTGAGGGAGTTTTTGGAGTTTTTGATGAAAAGACTGAGCAAATAAATACTTCAAAATTATCAAATAATGAACTAGTCTTAGTTTTAGATAGACCTGAAAAGCCAGGAAATATCGGAGCTATCTTCAGAACTTTTGAAGCCTTTGGTTTTAGAAATATATTCATAGCAGAAACTAATTTAGATATATATAATCCAATTATTATTAGATCAAGTCTTGGCGCTGTTTTCAATCTTAACATCTCTAAACTCAGTTTTAATCAAATAGAACAGATACTAAAAAAAGAAAAATTTAAGATTATTATTTCAGATGTTGATGCGGAAATAAGTTACAATAAGGTAAATCTAAGAGAAAAAATTGCTCTAGTAATGGGTCCAGAAAAATCGAAGGTAAGTAATAATTTTAAAAAAATATCTGACCATACTATTAAAATCCCTATGTATGGTAAAGTCGATTCACTAAACTTGTCAGTAGCCACATCAATAATTTTATCAGAATCAGTTAATCAAAGAAAAATCTCTTAAATTTAGATGATGGAATTAGTATCTGAAAAATCTTTTAATAGAAAATTAATTAGTGAGTATAAGTCACTATTGAAAGTTAGTTATCAAGATTTATCCAAGTCAGACAAATCACTAATTAGAAAATCATTAGATCTTGCAGTTAAAGCTCATTCAAATCAGACTAGAAAGTCAGGCATTCCTTATGTATTTCATCCTCTTTCAGTTGCAAAAATTGTTGCTCAAAAAATTGGTCTTAATGCACAAAGTATTGCATCTGCTCTGTTGCATGATGTTGTTGAGGATTCTGAATATGATTTAAATTACATTGAAGAAAACTTTGGTAAAAATATTTCTAAAATTGTAGACGGCTTAACAAAAATCTCTAAACTAAAAAAAGAGAAAATATTATCAATCCAAGCTGAAAATTATAGAAAAATGTTGCTAACCCTTAACGATGATGTAAGGGTTATACTGATAAAGATAGCAGATAGATTACATAACATGAGAACTCTAGAATTCTTATCAACAGAAAAACAAGCAAAAATATCATCGGAAACATTATACATATACGCACCAATTGCACACAGAATAGGTTTATTTGAAATAAAGACCGAATTAGAAGATTTAAGTTTAAAATTCCTTGAACCTGAAGTTTACGATCAAATTCAATCAAGCCTTAATAAGTCTAAAGATGATCAAAATTTATTCATAAGAAATTTTGCGAGAAAGATCTCAGATAAATTAAAATCTGAATCCTTGAATTTTAAAATTAATGGTCGCACAAAGTCAATTTTTTCTATTCGCGAAAAAATGACAAATAAAAGTATTTCAATTGATGAGGTTTATGATCGCTTTGCAGTCAGAATTATTTACAATGCTAAACAAAAAGAGGAAAAATTATTGGCATGGAAAATATACTCTATTGTAACTGATGTCTATCGTCCCAATCCTACTAGATTGAGAGATTGGATTTCAAACCCAAAATCAAATGGATATGAAGCATTACATATTACAGTTGTAGGACCAAGTAAGAGATGGATCGAGGTACAAATAAGGTCCGAAAGAATGCATGAAATTGCAGAAAGAGGTTTTGCTGCTCATCACAAGTATAAACTAGGTGATGATAAAGAGAGTGGATTGGACTTGTGGTTAAATAGACTTCAGGGTGTTCTTGAAAATCCAGACTCAAGTGCAATTGATTTTGTTGAGGATTTTAAATTAAATCTATATTCAAATGAAATTTTTGTTTTTACACCAGAAGGTGACTTAAAGTCTCTTCCAAAAAATTCTACTGCTCTAGACTTTGCATTTAATATTCATACTCAATTAGGTTTAAAAACCAGAGGGACAAAAGTTAATGGTAAGATTGTTCCATTGAATCATAAACTAAAAAGCGGTGATCAAATTGAAATCATAAAAAGTAATAAATCTAAACCAAACGTAAGTTGGCTTGACTATGTAATCACTTCTATAGCAAAGAAAAGTATACGTTCCTCATTGAAAGAAAATAAGAGAACAATTGCTGAAGAAGGTAAAGAAATATTAAGGAGGAAATTAAAGCAACTAAAAATTAATTTTAATGATAATAATATCAACAAGTTATGCACATATTTCAATCTGCAAACATCTTTAGATTTATTCTACAGGGTTGGAATTGGATCAATTGATAATATTGAATTAAAGAAATATGCAGGAAGCGAGAAAAATAGGATTATTAAATTTTTTAGAAGAAAAATAACTACAAAGTTCAAGAAATCTGAAAATGAAATAATTAATACTAATTACGATCAATTAGTATTTGGTAATGAAGAAGAAAAATTAGATTACACACTGTCAAATTGTTGCAATCCACTTCCAGGTGAAAAAGTTTTTGGATTTTTGACTGTCAATGAAGGAATTAAAGTTCACAGGACAGATTGTAAAAATGCTGTTAGCCTCAGATCAAATTTTTCGTACAGAATATTATCTGCAAAATGGATTGATTCAACGCAACATGAATTTAGATCAACTATCCAAATAATAGGAATTGACAACATAGGAGTTTTAAATAAAATCACAACGATTATATCTAACAGTCTTAATATAAATATGTTGAAAATGTCATTTGACACTGAGGGTAATACTTTTAAAGGAAAAATCACTCTTAAGGTGTTAAATAAAAATATTCTTGACAAATTAATTGATAGATTGAAAAAAATTCATGGTGTTGATAAAGTTGTTAGGTTTTAAATAATTAATTTTGGTTCATGTCTAAAAACAAAGTAAAATCTAATCAAGAGGTTATAAAAGACGTTTTCACTAATTTTCTCGAAAAAAATTCTCACAGAAAAACACCTGAAAGATATGCAATCCTTAAAGAGATATACGATTTAGATGATCATTTTGATATTGAATCTCTTAACACATTAATGATTAAAAAAAAATATAGAGTAAGTAGGGCTACTTTATATAATACTATTGAACTCTTATTAGAATGTCATTTGGTTAGAAAGCATCAATTTGGAACTAACTTAGCCCATTATGAAAAATCATACTTTGATAGACAACATGATCATATTATTTTAACGGACTCAGGAGATGTTATTGAGTTTTGCGACCCTAGAATCCAAAATATTAAAGAGTCTATTGAAGATGTATTTGATGTTAAGATTGATAAACACTCATTATACTTTTACGCAACAAAAAATAAGAAATGAAAATTGATATGATTTTGGGTCTCCAGTGGGGAGATGAGGGTAAAGGTAAAATTGTTGATGTTCTAACAAAAGATTATGATATTATAGCCAGATTTCAGGGTGGGCCAAATGCAGGACACACTCTTATATTTGATGGTACTAAGCACGTTTTACATACAATACCCTCTGGAATATTTCATGATAAAAAGGTAAATGTTGTAGGGAATGGTGTAGTTATAGACCCTGTAATTTTTAAAAATGAAATCGAAAAACTTAAGGCTGTTGGAGTCGATTTAAAAAATAAATTATTTATTTCAAAAAAAGCTCACTTAATATTACCAACACATAGATTGATTGATAAAGCATCTGAACTATCAAAAGGAACAAAAAAAATTGGTTCCACTTTGAAAGGTATTGGTCCAACTTACATGGATAAAACTGGTAGGAATGGATTAAGAGTTGGAGATTTAGGTGAAGATGATTGGATGATTAAATATGAAAATCTTAAAAACAAACACCTAGATTTAATTAAGAATTTTAATGTTAATATTAATTTTAAAATCGAGGAATTGTCAAAAAATTTCTTTGAATCAATTGAATATATCAAACAAGTTAAGTTTATTGATAGTGAACACTTTTTTAATGAAAGTTTGAAAAATGGTAAGAAAATAATTGCCGAAGGAGCTCAAGGATCGTTACTTGATATAGATTTTGGTACATATCCCTACGTAACATCCTCAACAACTACTGCTGCTGGCGCCTCTACAGGCTTAGGAATTGCACCAAATAAAATTGATGATGTAATTGGTATTTTTAAAGCATATACAACCAGGGTTGGTAGTGGTCCTTTCCCAACTGAATTATTTGATAATATTGGAAATAGAATTTCTAAAGTTGGGAATGAGTTTGGTGCAACAACCGGTCGTCCAAGAAGGTGTGGTTGGCTTGATTTGGTTGCTTTAAAGCACTCAATAATTATAAATGGTGTCACCAAGCTTGCCATCATGAAAGGTGATGTGCTTTCTGGCTTAAAAAAAATCAAAATATGCACAAAATATAAATATAAAGGTGAATTAATTGACTACTTACCCTACTCTTTAGAAAGTAAAAGCTTAGAACCAATTTATAAAGAGATGACTGGCTGGGATGATGACATAACACAAATTAAAGATTTGGAAGGTCTTCCAAAAACATTTTTAAATTATATAAACTTTATTCAAGATTGGGTCGGAGTTGAGATTAAAATTGTTTCTGTCGGACCGGATCGTAAACAAACTATAATTGTTTAAAATAAAAACTATATCGTTACTAATACTTATTTTTTCTTCTCAATATCTTTTTGCTCAAGAAAAAAAAATTGAGATCATTAGTGCAAGCTCACTAGATAAAGACGAGTTATTATATCCTGATGCAAACATTTTAAAGGGGTCAATTGAAAAAAAAGTTCATTTGAGACACGATGAGATGGATATTTATTCAAAAAATGCAATCTTTTTTCAAAAAAAAAATAAGTTTATTGCTATTGGGGATGTTTTATTGAAGCAGGGCGATTCATTAGAACTAAAATGTGACTCTCTAAACTATGATGGAAAAATAAAAAAGTTTTTTAGTTATGGCAAAGTATCCTTAATTAATAAGATGACAAAACTAGAGTCAAATGAACTTTTTTACGATAGAAATAAAAATATTGCTTCTTTTTTTAATGGAGGAAATATAATAGACAGTCTTACAACAATACAAAGTGAAAAAGGTGATTATCTAATAGATATTGATAAATATAAATTTAGAAATGATATTATTATCATAAACCCCGACTACACTATTGAATCAGAAAGTTTAGATTATGTTATTGGTCAAGAAAAAACATATTTCTTAGACTCAACAAAGATTACTGGAGACTCTTATGAAATTACTTGTAAAAGGGGATTTTACAATGGAAAATTATTGAAAGGTTACTTTATAGATAATGCTAAAATATTAATGAACGATAGAATAATTAAAGGAGATAGTATTTTTTTCGATGACAATATAAAATATGCAAGTGCAACAAAACAAATTTCAATTTTTGATAGAAACGAAAAGCTTCAGATTTTAGGCGAATTTGCAGAAATTTTTGAAGAAAAAGATTCAGCAATAGTTACCTTAAATCCAATAGCTATAAATACAACTGAGATAGATTCACTTTTTATATCTGCTGATACACTTTACTCTGTAGGTGATAAAAAAAACAGAATTATAAAAGGTTTAAATAATGTAAAGTTTTTCAAAAAAAATATGAGTGGAAAATCAGATTATATTCAGATTGATGAAAATAAAGGTTTGACCCGGCTGATAAGAAAAAAATTAGGTAATAGAGATTTACAAATCATGAGTCAGGAACAAATTAATCAGATTAACCCAATTATTTGGGACGGGAATAACCAAATTAGTGGCGATGAAATAATTTTAAAAGAAAATGTGAAAGAAAATAAATTGGACTCTTTAATAGTAACAAATAATGGCTTTATCGTTGAGAGGGATACCATTGACTCTAATAATTATAATCAAATTAAAGGGATAAAAATCTTGGGTAAGTTTTTAAAAGGTAAAATTAGAAGTTTAAAAGTGGATCAAAATGCAGAAATAATCTACCACATGTATAACGATGAGAATGAACTTATTGGAGTTGATAAAGCTCTATCAAGCTCAATCTTAATGAAAATAGCTCAAGATGGAATTGATGAAATTATATTTATTACTAGTCCTGAGGGCATGTTATATCCTGAAAGTTTTTTAGAAGCAAATGAAAAGTTTTTGCAAGGGTTTGTGAATAGAGAAAATGAAAAAATTAAAAGTAAATCAGAGTTATTTAAGTAATGATAGATAATTTCAAGAAATTTCAGGCGCAGACTACAAATTACCCACTTGGAATTGAAGTTACTAGAGCTAAGGGTTCCTATGTTTATGATCGAAAAAGAAAGTATCTAGATTTAGTTGCAGGAGTGTCTGTACAAAACCTAGGGCATTGTAATAATGAACTAAATAAAAGTATAAAAAATCAAATAAAAAAATATTCTCATGTGATGGTTTATGGAGAGTTTATACAAAAGCCATCACTACAGCTCTGCGAATTACTAAATCAAATACTTCCCAAAAATTTAAACTCAACTTATTTAACTAACTCAGGGACAGAGGCGATAGAGGCTGCTTTAAAGCTTGCCAAAAGAGTAACTGGTAAAACCAGAATAATTTCTGCTTTAAATTCTTATCATGGTAGTACTCATGGATCTATGAGTGTATCAGGTTTTGAGCAACGTAAGAGAGCTTACAGGCCATTATTGCCAAATATAGATTTTATAAAATTTAATTCTGAAAAGGATATTGAAAAAATAAATGATGATACTTGTTGTGTAATATTAGAAACAATCCAAGGTGGTGCAGGATTTATTCAACCTAAAGAGAATTATCTGAAAAAAATATCAAAAAGATGTAAAGAAGTCGGTGCTATTCTAATTCTAGATGAACTTCAAACAGGATTAGGAAGAACTGGTAAAATGTTTGCTTTTCAGCATTATGGAATAAGTCCTGATATTCTCGTTCTTGGAAAATCATTAGGTGGTGGTTTCCCAATAGGTGCGATGATTAGTGATTTATCTTTAATGAATAAACTAAAAAGTAATCCTATTCTAGGACATATTACAACATTTGGTGGTCATCCAGTAATATCACAAGCAGGTCTCACTACATTAAAAATTACATTAAGAGATAAGCTTCACGAAAAAGCTAAAATATCAGAATTGAAATTCAAAACTAAACTCAAACACCCGGGAATTGTTGAAATAAGAGGGAAAGGCTTAATGTTAGCTATAATATTAAAATCAAATGAATTAGCTAAAAAATTAGTTATAAAATGCTTAGAAAAAGGTTTAATTCTATTTTGGCTTTTATATGAATCTAAAGCTGTTCGAATAACTCCTCCTCTTAATATTTCAGAAAAAGAAATTGCAGTTGCTTGTGATATAATACTAAAAACGTTAGATGAGATAAGTAATTAAATGTTAATAAATATTTAATAAAGAAAATCTTTCATTCAAGGTCTACACTTAATTGTATATAATTTTGAATTTTTATTATGGAATTTAAAGGAAATACAGAAAGGTTTAAAATTCTTAAAAAATTTGAAAAAATGATTTTTGAAAACAAATCAGTTTATTTGGATTTAGATGAAATTGAAGAAATTATCATTCACTATTTTCATGAGGCAAATTATGATATGGCAGAAAAAGCAATAGATCTTGCAAATCAAATTTTTCCAAACTCAATAAATATTTCAATATTAAATTCCGAAATTCTCTTACAAAAAAGTAAAGAATCAGAAGCTTTTGACCTTATAAATGAATGCCTTGATTTAAATTCAGAAAATTATGATTTGAAATTTCAAAAAGCTAAGATTTTGAATAAACTAAAGAAGTATGAGGATTCTAATAATTTACTTTTTCAAATTTCTAAAATTAAAGAAACTATTTTTTTAGTTGATGATTTGATGTTGAGAAATTTTATGAATATGGACCAATATTCAAAATCAATTAAAGTTGCAAAAAGGTTGATTTTACAATTCCCTGATGACAAGAAGTATATGGACAAGTTAATTTCTTGTTACAGACTATCTAAAATGGAAAATAAAGCAATTACCTTCCTTAATAAATTTCTTGCAAAACACCCTTACAATCAGAATGCTTGGTTTGAAGTTGGAAAATTATATTTTGATAAAAAAATGATAAAAGAAAGTATTGCTTCCCAAGAGTTTAGTATAATATGTGATGATACATTTTCATCTTCATATGTTGAGTTAGGTAAGATTTATGAATACAATTTAGATTTTAATAAAGCAATATATTATTATGAAATTTTAAAAAGCTTAGACTCAGTAACTTCTTTCAGTCTTTACAGGCTATCGGTCTGCTATGAAAAAATTGGTAATTATGAAAAGTCCATAAAATATCTTAACGAAATAATATCAAAAGATCCCCTTTACGAAAAAGCTTGGATTTCTATTGCAAAATATTATTTAAGAAAAAACAATCATGATAAGGCACTTGAAAACTTAAACAAAGCCCTGAATATTATTGCGAATAATTATTAAGTTAGCCCTATGATTTCAAAATTAGGGGATTCAATAATTATATTTCTCAAGGGAATGTTAATGGGAATTGCTGATCTTGTTCCTGGGATTTCAGGTGGAACCATAGCCTTTATCACTGGTATTTATGAGGATTTCATAGAAGCATTAAATAACATAAATCTGAAAATTTTTGATGGTGATTTAATTAATCAATTCACAAAAAAAAAGTTTGATTTTCTTTTAATTTTAATCAGTGGAATTCTATTCAGTATTTTATCATTCAGTAAAATATTGACTTATTTATTAGTTAATTTTAATATTGAATTAAGATCCTTCTTTTTCGGTTTAATTTTGGTTAGTATTGTTATACTTTACAGATCAATAGATAAAATTCGGCTTATTCAAGTTCAATATATATTTTTATTGATTTTTTCAATAATATTCAGCTTTATGATTTTCAACATGTCATCTTTTGAGCCCAAAATTACAATTGTGTATATTTTTATGTGTGGAGTTATTTGTTCTTTGGCCATGATTCTGCCTGGGATTTCAGGGGCCTATATTTTAATTATACTTGGAACATATGAATTTTTAATAAACAAAATATCCAATTTATTTCTAGATATAGATTCAATCAAAATAGTTGGCATATTTGGATTTGGATTTGTAATTGGAATAATTTTTTTCTCAAAGTTTATTAAATATTTATTGTTAAACTTCAAAAAACCAACATTTGTAACTCTAATAGGGTTAATAATAGGATCACTTCCTAAAATATTACCTATAGAGCCGAGTTATGATTCAAGTTTTTTTGAAAGTTCAGTTGAATTTTTTTCTCAAAACCCATTATCTATTTTTTTTATTCTGACGGGAATTATTTTTGTTAGTTTTTTTTATAAGCTTGAAATAAAAATTTAATGAAAGACTGGAACAAATCTTTATTTATTGAAATTTTCTTTCACGGACTTGTTATGGGGACTATAAATAAATTACCTGGTATTTCTGGTGGTTTATACGCAATAATAATTGGGTTTTATGATCATTTGATGATGTCTTTAAAAAAAATTCGATTTAGAAACTTTTTTAAGAGCAAAAAACAAATTACTTTTTTTAATGAAATCAATTCATTTTTCTTGTTGACGTTATCACTTGGAATGATAGTTAGCTACTTTACAACATCTAAAATTCTTGATTTTTTTTTAGATAATTTTCAATTGCAAGTTTGGGGCTGTTTTTTTGGATTAGTCTTGGGCTCAGTCTTTCTTTTAGTGAAAAAGATAATAAACATTGATAAAACAAAAATTCTCATATTAATTATCAGTTTTACAATTGGTTTAGTTATTAGTTTTGCAGATCCAATGACAGAAAATAGAAATCTAATTTTTATTTTTTTTTGTGGGTATATCAGTGTCTGTGGTATAACCGTCCCAGGTCTATCGGGTTCTTTTCTTCTCATAGTTCTTGGAAATTACAAGTTACTTTTGGTTGATTCAGTAAATAATTTTTACAACTTGATGTCAAATTTATTAGTTGGAACAAACTTTCAAGTAAGTGAAGTTTTATTACACGTGTTGATTACATTTTTTTTAGGATCTGTTATTGGTCTTGTAAGTTTGTCTAAATTTTTAAGTTTTATTTCAAAAAAATACCCAAGTCATTTAAATTTTATGATAATTGGATTTGTTGTTGGTACCATGCCGATAGTATGGCCTTGGAACCAGTTTAAACAATTTGACAATAATCGACTTTCTATCGAATATTTGGATATGGGAGATATATATACTGTTTTTATAATTTTAATAGTATTATTTTTAATGGTATCAACTAATAATTATGCAAAAAACAAAAAAATTCGGTCTAATTGGTAGGAATATAGATTATTCGTTTTCTAGACAATATTTTTCAAATAAATTCAAAAAACAGAATTTAACTTTTTGCGAATACGTGAATTGTGATATTGAAGATATTAAAGATATTAAAAAAATTAAATCAAAAGATTTCAACGGCTTTAATGTCACAACTCCTTACAAAGAAAAAATCATTAAGTTTTTAGATATTATAGATGATAGTGCTAAAGAAATTGGGGCTGTCAATACAATCAAAATTAAAAAAGGAAAACTTATAGGATATAACACAGATTACATGGGCTTTTTAAAAACTATTGATGGTTTTAATTTCACAAGAGCTGCTATTCTAGGAAGTGGTGGGGCATCAAAAGCGATTGCTTTTGCGCTTAGAACCAAAAAAATTCCATACATGGTTTTCTCGAGAAAATTAAATCCAACATTTTACAAATATTCATCACAAAAAAAATATATTCCAAAATGTGATCTGATAATTAATACAACTCCACTTGGAACATTTCCAAACTTAAAAGATTGTCCCCCATTAGACTTTAAAAATATCTCAAAAAGAAATTTTTGTTATGATTTGATATATAATCCAACAAAAACAAAATTTTTACAAAAATCTGAAAAATTGGGTGCCAAAATAATGAATGGATTAAAAATGCTGGAGAATCAAGCTGAGGAAAGCTGGAACATATGGAACAGTTAACAAAATATTATTAACTTAAAGGAATATTGCTTTGTTTAAATGAGTGAAAAAAAAGGAAAAATAATTGTAAATATCAGGGAAAACTTTCAAAAAAAAACAAAATTAATTGAAAGCTTAAAGAATCTAAATATAAGTAAAGTTAAAATTGAAGAAAAGGAAAACATTTTCAATTCAATTAGGAGAAAATGGGTAAGTATTGGTAAAGTCCCAAGCCACCAGTCTTTTAACTTAAATAATTCCTATAAACATCAAATTAAATTATATTATGATTTAGTCTATTTGAATAATGATTTTAAAGAAAAAAATTTATATAAAAATTTAATTGAAAAAAAAGAATTAATAAATAACTTAAAAAAGCTAATTGATTACGGTAACAAAGTTAAAGCATATAAGGACTCATTAAAAATTATTAAAAGATGGAATTTTTTGACAGGACCAACAAAGCAAAATCATGAAATTAATTTGAATAAGGAGTTTGATGATTGTGTAAAAAAAATTAAAGAATCAAAAAAGGATTATTTAAGCAATAAAGAAAAATACAACAAACAAAGTATTGAAAATAAAAAAAGATTGATAGATAATATGCGTTCAATTTGCGATGAAGAATGTACAGATAAAATATCGTGGATAAGAAAAATCAAATTCTATGAAAAATCAAAAGAGAAATTCATAAATATTGGACCACTTGAAGATTTTGAAAATGAAGGATTGTGGAAAGAGTTTAAAGAAATAAATAAAAAACTTTTAATTGAAAAAAATTCGTTTTTTAAAAATTTAAAAAAAGAGTATTCAAACAATTTAAAAAAACAAAATGAGTTGATTGAAAATCTAAAAGATTCTCAAAAAAAAGAGAAAGTATTTGCTAATAAAGATCTTCAAGAACTGAAAAAAAAATTTAATAATATTAAAAATGTACCATTTAGAAGAAACAAAGAGAATAGAAATATTTTCTTTGATTTATTAAATTATTTTTATAAAAAAACTGGAGACAATCATTCAGAAAAAAAAGAAGCTGAAAAAAAGAATTTTGAAAGAATAGATGATATAATTAATGAAATTAAAGAAAACCTGTCAAAACAAAACATTGATGATGAAATTGAAAAACTTTCAGAAATAGATGTTTCAATTCCAATAAAACAATTAAATGAACTCTCAGATTCTTTAGGCAAAAAATTTAAAGATGTTGGTCATCTTCAATCTAATATTGATTCTAATATTTTAAAAATAAAATCAGTTTTAATGTCTGAAAAGGACAAAACACTAGCTAAAATAAAAATAAAGAATAAAATTAATGAAATTAAAAAACAGATTGGTCAACTTGAAAATAACCTTACTTTTATTAAATCTGATACAGCTGATTCAATTTTTAACAATGTTCATAATCAAATAAAAAAATTCAATAATGATCTAATTTTACAAAAGAAAAAATTAAATCATTTCATTTGAATCATATTTTTTTTTTGACTTTTTCCAAAGCATATTTAATTCATTAGTGTCAAGCTCATTAATAGTTTGTTTTTTTCTTTTTACCATTTTTTCTAGGATCTTGAATCTACCTATAAACTTATTAGTTGATTTTTTTAAACTATTCTCAGGATCTATTTTCAAAAACCTTGAATAATTAATCAGAGTAAACATAACATCTCCAAACTCATCTTCAATCTTTTGTTTATTTGTTTTATGTATCTCAATATCTAATTCATTCATTTCTTCCTCTAATTTAGATTTTACTGAATGAATTGAATCCCAATCAAATCCTAAACTCGATGCTTTATCCTGAGCTCTTAAAGCTTTAAGAATAATTGGTAATTTTTCTGGTATCCCGGAAAGTATGCCTTTTTTTGTTTTTTTAGATTTTAAATTTTCCCAGTTTAATTTCACTTCCTCCTCATTATTAACAACTAAGCTCCCATAAATATGGGGATGTCTATAAATTAATTTATCACATAAATTATTTATGACATCTTTGAAATCAAATTCATTTTTTTCAGATGCTATTTTAGAATAAAAAATTATATGTAATAATAGATCACCAAGTTCCTCTTTCATGTTTTTGAAGCTTTTATTTTCTATTGCTTCGGTTAACTCATAAGTTTCTTCAATAGTTAAATTTTTTAAGCTACCGATTGTTTGTTTTTTATCCCATGGACATTTGGATCTTAAATCATCCATGATTTTTAATAACCTCTCTAATTCTTTCATTATAAAAAACTCATTTTGTAGTCAGTTTCAATTTTACCTTTTTTTATTCTATCTAATTTTTTTTCAATTATTTTTCGTTTAAAACTTGAAATTTTATCAGTGAACAATACTCCATTTATATGATCATTCTCATGTAAAATAACTCTTGCAAGGAGACCCTCAAAAACTATAGAATTATAATTAAAATTTTCGTCGTTAAATTTAACTCTAATTGTATTGGGTCTTTTAATTTCAGCCCTAATATCGGGGATACTTAAGCAACCTTCATTGAAAGAACATTCATCCTCATTAATCTGAGTAATCTCTGGATTTATAAAAACTTTTTTTGAGTTAAGCTTTTCAAAATCAGAAATTTCATCATCTCCAGAGAACAACGGGTTAGCATCTATTATAAATATTTTCTTATTTACGCCTACTTGTGGGGCTGCTAGTCCAACACCTTCTGCATTATACATTGTTTCCCACATATTTGAAATCAGATTTTGTAAGTCATCAGAATTTTGTTCTATTAATTGACATTGTTTTCTTAATATAGGATGTCCATATGCTAAAATTGGTAATATCATAATAATTTTTTTAAAAATGATTGTAGAATTATAGTAGCGCTAATTTTATCAATTAATTTTTTATTTTCTCTTTTAGTTTTTTTTAAATCAGATTTTGCAATAGTAAGTTTTGCTAAACTTGATGTATATCTCTCATCAACCCTAAAAATGCTTAGAAATGGATATTCCTGTTTAATTTTTTTAATAAATAATTTTATTTCTTTCTCTATGTTAAAAAGGCTATTAATATTATTTTTTGGTAAACCAACAACAAACTTTTCAATATCCTCTTCTTTAATAATATTTTTTATGTATAAATAAATTTCTTCATTATCAATAGTTTCAAGAGGAAATGCTATCAATTGATCTTCATCACTGATAGCAAAACCGCACCTTTTCTTACCATAATCTATTGCTAAAATCTTACTCATATAACAAAATTAAATATTTAAGTTTAAGTAATTGATTTTGTATAAATTATATTTGCAAAAAAAAGATGAAAGAACTCATAGAAATTGTATGGGAAAATAGAGACCTTTTAAAAGAAAGCAAATTTTCAGATGCAATCAAATCTACTGTTGATAAATTAGATAATGGTAAGCTAAAAGTTGCGGAAAAAATAAATGAAAAATGGGTTGTGCATGAATGGATTAAAAAAGCCGTAATATTATATTTTCCATTAATGGAAATGAAAACTATTGAGATAGGACCATTTGAATTTCACGATAAAATTAAACTAAAAACTAATTATAAAGAACAGGACGTTCGCGTTGTTCCACATGCGATCGCAAGATATGGATCTTTCATTAACAAAGGGGTTATTTTGATGCCAAGCTACGTAAATATCGGTTCTAATATTGGTTCAGGTACTATGATTGATACATGGGCTACTGTTGGAAGTTGTGCTCAAATTGGCAAAAATGTGCACGTAAGTGGAGGTGTTGGAATTGGTGGTGTTTTAGAGCCTGTTCAAGCTGCACCTGTTATCATTGAGGATGATGCGTTTATCGGATCAAGGTGTATAATAGTTGAAGGTGTTAGAATTGAAAAACAGGCAGTTTTAGGTGCTAATGTCGTTTTAACTGCATCAACTAAAATTATTGACGTAACAAATGATAAACCAATATTTTATAAAGGTTATATCCCTGAAAACTCCGTCGTTATTCCAGGATCGCTAACAAAAGATTTTAGTGCAGGTAAATATAATGTGCCATGTGCTCTTATTATCGGAAAAAGAAAGGAGAGTACAAATAAAAAAACTTCGTTAAATGATGCGTTAAGAGATTATAATGTTTCTGCTTAATACATTAAAATGGTCACAAATAAATATTCAAAAATATTATCATCAGGTGGAATTATTATTTATCCAACAGATACAGTTTATGGCATTGGTTGTGATGCAACAAATATAAATTCAATTTCAAAGATTAATAAAATAAAAAACAGAGAAAGTAATAAACCTTTAATTTGTTTAATGGATAGTTTAGAAATGGTAAAAAAATATGTTGCATATGTTCCTGACATATCATTGGATTATTTACTTAACTCTTATGAACCAACAACAGTAGTTTTTTCCAAAAGTAAAAACCTTGAAAGCTATCCAAAGAATATTGCCATAAGAATTCCTAAAAATAAAATATGTTTACAACTTATAAAAAATCTAAAAAAACCAATTACATCAACATCAGCTAATTTTACAGGTGAAAAAGCTCCAAAATATTTTAAACAAATTAATAAAGATTTATTAGGTCTAGTTAGCTGTAGTATAAATTTTGACAATGATCAACAAAATAAATCCTCAAGAATTATAAGCATTGATGATAAGTCTAATGTAAAAATAATAAGAAATTGATGAATCTGTTAGCCAATAAAAGATTGAATTTAGATATTATAGATATAATTTCTAATCTATCAATTGAACTACAAATCAAAACATTTCTGGTTGGTGGATATGTAAGAGATTTGATTCTGAGTAGGCAGAGTAAGGACATTGATGTCTTAGTAATTGGTGACGGAATATCTTTTGCTAAAGAGGTTAAAAAAAAGTTAGATACAATGGTTAATCTACAAATTTTTAAAAATTTTGGGACTGCAATGATTATTTATGATGGTTTTGAAATTGAATTTGTTGGATCTAGAAAAGAAAGCTACCAGCAAAGTTCTAGAAATCCAAGTGTTACTATTGGAACATTTGAAGATGATATTTCAAGAAGAGATTTTACAATTAATTCAATTGCAATTTCTTTAAACAAAAATGATAAAGGAAAAATAATTGATTTATTTGGTGGTTTAAGTGACGTAAAGAGTGGAATAATAAAAACACCCAAAGATCCCAAAATAACTTTTTATGATGATCCATTAAGAATGATGAGAGCAGTTAGATTTGCATCACAGTTAAATTTCAAAATAAAAGATTCTAATCTTGAAATTATCAAAAATGATAGAGAAAGAATTAATATAATTTCAAAGGAAAGGATTAATGATGAACTAAATAAAATTTTATTGTCACCAAAACCTTCTATAGGTTTTATTTTATTGAAAAAAACTGGTTTACTTGAAATAATTATACCTGAACTTACTAAACTGGAGGGTATCGATGAGATTGAAGGAAAATCACATAAAGATAATTTTTACCATACACTTCAGGTTCTTGATAATATTTGTAAGAATACTGACAATCTATGGTTGAGATGGGTAGCACTTTTACATGATATTGGTAAACCAAAGACAAAAAGATATAGTAAGAAAAAAGGATGGTCATTTCATGGGCATGAATATGTTGGATCAAAAATGGTTTTTAAAATTTTTAAAAGACTTAAACTTCCATTGAATAATAAATTGAATTATGTAAAAAAACTAATATTATTAAGCTCCAGGCCTGTTATATTGTCATCTGATGAAATCACTGATTCTGCCATAAGAAGACTAATTTTTGATGCTGGTGATGACATCGATGAACTGATGACACTTTGTGAAGCAGATATAACCACTAAAAATTCAAAACTTGAAAAAAAATATTTAAATAATTTTAAAGTTGTAAGAAAAAAAATTGAAGATGTAGAGAATAGAGATAGAGTCAGAAACTTTCAACCACCAATTTCAGGAGAATTTATAATGAATTATTTTGGTATAAAACCTTGCAAAGAAATAGGTTTAATTAAAGAAAAGATTAAAGAAGCTATTCTAAATGGCGATATTAATAATGATTCTGCTCAGGCAGCAGAATTGATGAGTAAAATTGGTAATGAAATTGGATTAAAGAAATATGAAAAATAAATTTATCCTCATTTCGAAAATCTCTTTAATACTAGTTTTTTTAGTAATTTTTGCAGGGTCCACAGTTAGAATGACAGGAAGTGGAATGGGTTGTCCAGATTGGCCAAAATGTTTTGGTTATTATATCCCTCCTACAAATGAGGATAAACTTATTTGGAAACCTAATTTCAACTATAAAAAAAATATTATGATTTTATACAATCATGCTTTTTTTAATGCTAAAGATGATTTTATTTCAGCAAAAAAAATTGACATGAGAAATTGGGTAAAATATACTAAACATGATTATACTGATTTCAATGTAGTGCATACTTGGTTTGAATATATCAATAGATTGCTTGGGGTCTTAGCAGGACTTTCAGTACTATTAATGTGTGTTTTTTCATTTTTCCTGAAAACTCAAAAAAAAGTTTTTATTCCACTCACAACCATTATATTATTAGCAATAGTTTTCCAAGCATGGTTAGGAAAATTGGTGGTTGATTCAAACCTTGCTCCTTATAAAATTAGCACACATTTACTAGTCGCTATAATAATTGTTCTATTAATTATTTACAACATTAAAAAAACAGATGAAATCAAAAATTAATTTTTTTTTAATTATTGCTATGATCCTAATGTTTGTACAAATTTTGTTGGGTATTTCTGTGAGGGAATTCATTGATAATCAAATTGACGTGCTTGGTTTAGAAAAAAAGAATTTTTGGCTTAATGAGCCAGAATTGAATTTCTATATTCACAGGACATTTTCTTTGTTAGTTTTTTTATCTAATCTTTATTTACTGGTATTAGCAAAAATGTCTAAAATTGATATGAAATTTATAAACTTAATTAATCTATTAATATTTATTGAAATTGCTGTAGGAGCGTCAATGTATTATTTTTCATTCCCTATTCTAACACAACCAATTCACTTGTTAATTTCAATTTCAATACTCAGTTTGCAATTCTATTGGTTTCTGAATCTTAAAAAACCTTATTAATTCTGAGCATTTCATGATTCTCATAATTTGAAATCAAATAACTAAAAGATTTTTCCATAACTTCTCCCATAGAGCTCAGGTCTTTAAATGAATTATCTTTTGTCAAATAATAAATTTGTTGAGTAATTTTATTTACTTTTTCGTCGTTCGAAATTTTATCAAATTTCATTGATTCTATCAACTTGTTGATTTTATTTTTTGATCCAAGTAATCTTTTTACAACGACTGCCCTCTCCTCTATTTTATATTGATTAATTGACCCCACTAATAATTTATTTTTCACAAGATTGACAATAGGTTCATTATCATTAAATAATTGAGGTCTATATAAATTAAACTCTCCCTCATATGATTGTTGATCAAAATCAATAGCTCTAATTTTATATATGACCTGATCAAAATCATGGATAGGGATTATCACATAATTATATGAGCGCATATCACCTAACAATCTAATCATACATCTTTCACTAAATTTTACAAACTCCTTGGCAATCTGTGATTTTTCAGATTCACTACACGCTAATAGCTGGTTTTTAAAAAAATAGTCTCCTGGAATTCCTGAAATATGCTCTTCAATAAGTGTATCATTACAATAGATATAATTTAAATTGTTTGGTGAGGTAAGATGCTCTAATTCCAACCCATATATTCTGGATGAATCAGCAACCTTTATATAGTAATATGTGAAATTATCATTGAGTTTATTTTTAACTTTAACCCTGAATGGATTTGAATTTCCAAAAGTGCAAAAATCAACCGAATCAATTTCTAAATCATCCAAATTTGATGAGCTTCCATCACTATATAATAAGTTGTAAACTAATTTTAAATTTTGATCAATTTCAATTCTTTCAGAGTCATTATAAAATACTCTCTGCCATAATGTAGTTTCGTCATTAAGATCAAAAAGTTCTACAGATCCGGCATACCTTCTCAGATCTGAATATTCAATTGGAATTTTTTGATATCGATTATATTTTTTTAAATAGTTCTCAAAATTTTCTGATACCTTAAATGATGGTTTTTTCTTTGAAATTTTCATTTCTAATTTTATTCTAAAATAAATTGATTCAAATCTATAACATTTAAAATTAAAAATATCGATCTTTGTAGATTGTCATAATTTAATTTGGGCTATAAACTTAAATCAAAGTATTCTCCAACTGGTGATCAGCCAAGTGCGATTAAGGAATTGGTTGATGGTATTCACACTGGTGAAGCATTCCAAACATTGCAGGGGGTAACAGGGTCGGGTAAAACCTTTACCGTTGCCAATGTTATTAATAAATTAAATAAACAAACTCTTGTTTTGGCTCATAATAAAACACTTGCAGCTCAACTATTTTTAGAATTAAAAGATTATTTTCCTGAAAACCGTGTGGAGTATTTTGTTTCATATTACGATTATTATCAACCTGAGGCATACATTCCAGTTACAAATACATACATAGAAAAAGATCTTTCTATAAATGAAGAAATTGAAAAAATGAGATTGAGTACCACTTCTAGCTTATTATCTGGAAAAAATGATGTAATAGTGGTAGCTTCGGTATCATGCCTTTATGGAATTGGAAATCCTGATGACTATAAAAAAAACACAATTATTCTTAATAAAAATTCAAATATTTCAAGAACAGATTTATTAAAAAAATTGTCTCACTCGCTGTACAGTAGATCTATTGATGAAATCGAGCCAGGCAGTTTTAGGGTTAGAGGAGATATAATTGAAATTTTCTTGAGCTACTCAGATAAAATAATTAGAATTAATTTTTTTGGTGATGAAATTGAATACATTGAAGAAATTAACTTTGAACCAAAAAAAACAATTCAACAGATTGATAGTATTAAGATTTTTCCAGCTAATATGTTTTCAACACAAACTGAAGTTTTAAATAAAGCAATGGATATAATTAGAATAGACTTGGGTAAGCAAGTTTCGTATTTCAAAGATATTGGGAAAAATTTAGAAGCAAAAAGACTTGAAGAAAGAACTTTATTTGATTTAGAAATGATGCAAGAATTAGGATACTGTTCTGGGATAGAAAATTATTCAAGATATATTGATGGAAGAGATCCAGGCACAAGACCATTTTGCTTGATTGATTATTTCAATGATGATTTTCTTACAATTATTGACGAGAGCCATGTAACACTGCCTCAAATTAAGGCAATGTATGGAGGTGATAGAAGCAGAAAGGAAAATTTAGTTGAATATGGATTTAGACTTCCTGCTGCGATGGATAATAGACCTCTTAAATTTGAAGAATTTGAGGCGTTGCAAAATAAAATTATTTATGTGAGTGCAACACCGTCAGACTATGAACTTCAGAGATGCGAGGGAGTAGTTGTTGAACAAATTATTAGACCTACAGGTCTTCTAGACCCAATAATAGAAGTAAAACCAACAAAAAATCAAATAGATATTATTCTTGATGAAATTGAAAAAGTTGTTAATAATAATGAAAGAATCTTGATTACAACACTTACAAAAAAAATGGCTGAAGAGTTGGTTAAATTTTTTCAAAATTTGGAAATAAAGTCTAAATACATACACAGTGATGTTGATACTTTAGAGCGTGTAAAAATTTTAAATGAGCTGAGATTAGGAAATTTTGATGTTTTGGTAGGAATAAACCTATTGAGAGAAGGTCTTGACTTGCCAGAAGTATCACTAGTCATAATATTAGATGCGGATAAGGAAGGTTTTTTGAGGAGTAAAAGATCTCTAATTCAGACGATTGGGAGAGCTGCAAGAAATTTAAACGGAAGGGCGATGATGTTTGCAGATCGAATGACTGAAAGTATGAAAAAAACAATTGATGTAACAAATCAAAGAAGGGAAAAACAATTAAAGTATAATAAAGAAAATAATATAACTCCAACACAAATTATAAAGAATATAAATGAGAGTTTTAATTATGAATCTAATGAACCAGAAAAAATAAAGATAAGTGAGGAAAACTATGATTTTAACATTTCTGAAAATGAAAGACAAAAAATAATTAAATCATTAAGAAAGGATATGGAAAAAGCTGCTAAAGAGTTAAATTTTATAGAAGCAGCCAGACTCAGAGATCTCATGACTAAATATAAAAAAAGCGGGCCATAAACCCGCTTTTGTTAAAGTTTTACTAGTTTATAGTTATTGACTTTTTCTTATTCTGTAAAACAATTTCTTTCTTTTTGGGAATTGTTATCAAAAGTACTCCATTTTCATACCTTGAACTAATTTTTGACTGATCAACAGAATCCGGAAGAAAAAAAGATTTTTCAAATGACTTAGTATCAAATTCTAATCTTGAGTAATTTCTATCCTCAATGGATTTTTTTGATTTTCTAACAACCCTTAAATTATCATTCTCAAGCTCAATAGTAAAATCTTTTTTATCTGAACCAGGTACTGAAAACTCAACAGAAAAATCAGTATCGTTTTCAAAAATATTATGTCGAGGGACAATATTATTTGAGACATTAAAAAAATCAAAAATAAAATCATCAAACATTAAGTTATTATTTGTTCTATTTATAATATTCATATTTAAATTTTTAAAATTATTTACAATTGGATTAGAACAAATTCTAAACCTAATTCAAATATACGTCATAATGTCATATATTATAATTTAAAAGTGACAAAATGTCTTATTTTAAGACAAAACCTCTTTGATTCTGGTTGTTACTTCTTTAAACTCAATTGCAGAATAAATTTTTAAACCTGAGTTATCAATAATGTTTTTTGCTTCTTCTGAATTTGTACCCTCGAGCCTTACGATGATAGGAACATTAATTTTATCACCTAAATTTTTATAAGCATCAACAATTCCATTAGCAACCCTGTCACATCTGACAATTCCACCAAAAATATTAATAAGTATTGCTTTAACTTTTTCATCTTCTAAAATTAAATTAAAGGCAGTTTCAACTCTTTTTGCATCAGCTGTTCCACCAACATCCAGAAAATTCGCAGGTTCTCCACCAGATTGTTTTATGAGATCCATAGTAGCCATGGCTAATCCAGCTCCATTCACCATACAACCTATGTTTCCTTCTAAGTCAACATAATTTAATCCCGCCTCCCTTGCTTTAACCTCAACTGGGTTTTCCTCACTGTTATCTCTTAAATCTTGAAATGATTTGTGCCTAAATAATGCATTATCGTCAAGCGTCATTTTTGAATCAACAGCTAAGATTTTATTATCCGATGTTTTTAGAACCGGATTGATTTCGACAAGCGAAGCATCAAGTCCAGAATAAGCATCATATAATTTTTTTACGAATACCTGCATTGACTTAAAGCTATCAGCAGATAAATTTAAATTAAAGGCAATTTTCCTTAGTTGATTGGGCATAATACCAGCCAAGGGGTCAATCAATTCGTAAAAAATTAGTTGTGGAGTTTTTTCTGCAACCTGCTCAATATCTACCCCACCCTCTTTTGAATACATGATCATATTACAAGATTCTTTCCTGTTTAAAAGTATTGACATATAAAATTCCTGCGTTTCACTGTCGCCGGGATAATAAACATCCTCAGAGATTAATATTTTTTTTACCAGTTTACCCTCTTTTGGAGTTTGGGGTGTTTTTAACATCATACCCAATATATTACTGGCATAGTCATATAATTCTTTATCATTTTTTGCAACCTTTACTCCACCTCCCTTACCTCTTCCACCTGCATGTATTTGAGCTTTTACAATTAACCACTCTGACCCAGTATTTTTTTTAACTTCCTGAGAAATAGATTGTAATTGGTCAATATTTTCGACCACCATTCCTCTTTGGATGGGAACTCCATATGAGCTTAACAATTCTTTGGCTTGGTGTTCGTGAAGATTCACAATATAAAATTAATAAAAGAAATTTTTAAAAGGGTTTTTAATGTTGTTACAAATTTAACTTTTTATAGTTTTTTTATTATATAATAAAAAAAAAAATTTTAATTACGATATATTAATAAAGTTTGTTGTATGAATACAAACTTATTACTTAAAATCGCTGATGAATTTGGTACGCCCACTTATGTTTATGATTCGGAAAAAATCAAAAGTCAATATTTAAGACTTAAAAATGCATTCAAGAAAGTCAAAGATTTACAAATTAACTATGCAGTAAAAGCGTCGTCAAATATATCAATTTTAAGGTTTTTAAATAGTTTAGGATCAGGAATTGATGCTGTATCAATACAAGAAGTAAAATTAGCCTTAAGTTGTGGTTTCAAAGCTGAAAAAATTATATATACGCCGAATGGGGTTTCAATTAAGGAAATTGAAGATGTTTTATTATTAGGAGTTAAAATCAATATTGATAACCTTTCAATTTTGGAGGAATTTGGAAATAAGAATTTAGGAATTGATGTATGTGTAAGAATTAACCCCCACATACTAGCTGGTGGAAACTCTAAAATATCGGTAGGACATATAGATTCAAAATTTGGTATCAGTATTCACCAAACACCACATTTATTGCGAATTATAAAAAACACAAATATTAAAGTTAATGGGATACACATGCACACAGGTAGCGATATTTTAGACACTGGTGTTTTTTTACAAGCCTCTGAAATCCTTTTTGATTTAGCATCAAAACTTGACTATCTGGAATTCATTGATTTTGGAAGTGGATTTAAAGTTCCGTATCATCAAGGTGATAGTGAAACAAATATTGAAGAACTAGGCGAAAAGCTGTCCCAAAGATTCAATGAGTTTTGTTCTGTTTACGGTAGAGATTTAAAATTAATATTTGAGCCTGGAAAATACATTATTAGTGAGGCCGGAGTATTTTTATGCCGTGTGAATTCAATTAAACAAACTACCTCGACTGTGTTTGCACAAGTTGACTCAGGATTTAACCATCTAATAAGACCAATGATGTACGGAGCAAATCATTCAGTTGAAAATATATCAAATACCAATGATATTGAAAGATATTATTCAGTTGTTGGTTATATATGTGAAACTGACACTTTTGCAACAAATATTAAATTAAAAAATGTATCAACAGACGATATTTTATGTTTTAAAAATGCTGGAGCATATTGTTTTTCAATGAGCAGTAATTACAATTCAAGATACAAACCAGCAGAAGTTATGCTAATTAATAATACATACAAACTTATAAGGGAAAGAGAGAAATTTGAAAATTTACTTGTTAATCAAATCGATATTTTTAACTGATCACACCTGAAGCCAAAAGTACGTCATCTTTATACACAGCAACAAATTGACCACTTGTGATGGATTTTTGGTACTCATCAAAAATAAAAAAATATTTGCTGTTTTTTCTTTTAACCTGAACTGACTGCAATGATTGTCTATATCTAATTCGTGCCTTTAAACCTTGAACTTTAGTTATATCAGAAGCATCATCTATGTTATGAAATTGGGATTTTTTAATACTTAACACTTTTCTCATTAAACCTGGATGATTATCCCCCTCCCCAACGTATATAATATTTTTTTTGGTATCAAGCGCTACAACATATAGCGGATCTTTTGTTCCACCAACTGAAATTCCTTTTCTTTGACCAATTGTATAAAAATGTGCACCAACATGAGTGCCAACAACCTCACCATCATTTTCATTATAAATATATCCATTGGATAACTCATCTAAATCATTAATTTTTTTATTACTGCTGTAAATGGATAAAGACTTAGGAACTAAAATAATTTTTCCAGATTTTTTCTTCAGCTTTTGTTGTAAAAATATCGGAAGCTTAACTTTTCCAATAAAGCATAAACCTTGAGAATCTTTTTTATCAGCTGTTACTAAGTTATTTTTTTTAGCAATTTCTCTTACCTCAGCTTTATTGAGATTCCCTAAAGGGAAAATTATTTTACTAAGTTGGTTCTGATTTAGCTGGCACAAAAAATAGGATTGATCCTTCTTTTTATCAAGACCTGAAATCAACTCAAACACATTTCCTTTTTTTCTTACAGAAGCGTAGTGTCCGGTTGCAATATAATCTGCATTAAACTCCAACGCCTTTTTTAAAAATAAATCAAACTTTATCTCCTTATTGCACAAAATATCTGGATTCGGAGTTCTACCAACTTTATATTCACCAAACATGTAATCCACTATTCTTTTTTTGTATTCCTTACTAAAGTCTATAACCTGAAAAGGAATCATCAATTTTTTTGCAACAATCATTGCATCATAACTATCTTCTAACCATGGGCACTCATCAGAAATGGTAACTGTTTCATCATGCCAGTTTTTCATAAAAATTCCTATAACGTCATAACCTTGTTCCTTCATTAGATAGGCTGCTACACTGGAGTCAACCCCACCAGACATACCAACAACAACTCTAGCTGTTTTATTGGTCATTTTACCTGTTATTTTTTCTCTGATTTTCGGTCTTTTCAGCCATTTCTTGAAGCTTTCTTAACCTTCGCTGGAATCTACCCTCACCTTTTGGCTTCTTTTTATTTTCTTCAATTTTTAATAAAATTTTACTTTCATCAATAATAAAATTTTTAATGGCATATATTATGACTATTGTTAGAAGATTTGAAACGGTATAATATAAAGATAGACCACTCGCAAAATTATTAAAGAAAATCATCAAAGTAAATGGCAAAAAATACATTATGAACTTCATATTTGGCATTCCTGGTTGTGTAGGTTGCATTTGTTGATTACCAGAAACTGAGGTGTAAAAAAACATAGTTACACCTGCTAGAATTGGAAACAAACTTATATGATCACCATATAAAGGAATATAAAATGGTAATTCCAATATTGAGTCGTAAACACTCAAGTCATCTGCCCAAAGAAACGATTCCCCTCTTAACGCAAATGCAACAGGGAAAAAACAGAAGAGCGCATAGAAAACTGGTAATTGAATAAACATTGGTAAACAACCTGATAAAGGATTAGCCCCAGCTTGATTATATATTCTCATAGTTTCCTGATTTCTTTTTAAAGGATCATCTTTAAATTTTTCGGTAGCAGCACTAATTTCAGGCCTTAAAATTTTCATTTTTGCTTGAGACAGATACATCTTATATTGGACTGGTGACATGATCAATCTGGTTAGAATAACCATAATTATAATAGCAATACCAGCAGATAAAAATGAACTTAAAAATTGATATAGCGGAAAGAATATGTTTCTATTAATCCATCCAAAAATTCCCCAACCAAACCAGATTGACTCAGAAATATCATCTTTATAGTTTTTTAGCACATAGTAATCATTAGGTCCTATGTACCAACTCATTGACTCGCTTATCTCATTTGAGCGACTTATGTCAATTGGGATTTTAGTATTAAAACTTTTGAGATAAATTTGTTTATCATCATCGTCAACCGCTTTACTATATTTTTGTATACTATAATCAATATCCACATTCCTTGATTTCATATCTATTGCAGATTTTATATCATTGAAAATTAAAATAGAATTGAAAAAATGTTGACTGTATGAAAGCCACTTAACCTCTCCAACTTCATCATCCTCAGAGTAAGCACTCAGTTCTCTTATTTTACCATCTTTATCCTTATAGTTGATATAAGTATATCTATTTTCATAATCTACACTTCTGGATTGCCGTCTTGAATCCAAATTCCAAACTAAGTCAATTTTTCTATTTGTACCAACAATATTATTTAAACCCTGAGTTTCAATCTCAAAATTCATCATATAGCCTTTGTTTGGTATTACATATCTGAATAATATTTTTCCTCCTAAATTATTTAAGTATTCAAACTCAACTACTTTACTATTTTGATTATCAAAAGATTTGTAATTAAACATTACAGAGTTTGAATCAAAAAGAACTCCATTCATATTAAAAAAACTTAAACCTAATGACTGATTATTTTCTAAAACCCTTACAAGGCTACCAGATGAATCATTATAATCCTTTAATGTAAGCTCAGAAATTTTAGCTCCCTTGTTAGAGAACTTTAAAATCACATTTTCATTTTCTATTATAAAAGATTCTTCCTCAATTTTTATTATGTTATCTGTAAATTCTGTTTCGTTTTCTCTAAAATCCTGATTAATCTCGGGAGAATCATTTATTACGACGCTTTCTTCAACCTGTATATCTATTTCTTCATCAGTGGATGGACTAATAAACAAAAATGAGACAAAAGCTGCCATCAAAAATAAAAACCCTATTAACTGTGAGTAATCTACTTTATTTTCTGACATAAGATCTTTTTTTATTGATTGCTGCTTTTATAAATGATTTGAATAGGGGGTGTGGTTTATCTACAGTACTTTGGTATTCTGGGTGAAATTGTACTCCGACAAACCAACAGTGGCTGGGCAATTCAATTATTTCAACTAAATCAGTTTCAGGATTTTTACCACTTAAAACCATACCTGCTTTAGTTAATGATTCTATATAGTTGAAATTAAGCTCATACCTGTGTCTATGCCTTTCTTTTATTACATTTTTCTTATAAATATTATGAGATAATGTTCCTTTAGAAATTTCACATTTCCACGAACCTAATCTCATTGTGCCACCTTTTTTTTCAATATTTACTTGATCCTCCATCAAAGAAATTACTGGGTATTTCGTATGACTATCCATTTCAGTAGAATTGGCATTTTTTAAACCAATAATATTTCTTGCATACTCAATCACTGCCATTTGCATTCCCAGACAAATTCCAAGGAAAGGAATGTCATTCACTCTAGCATACTCAATTGACATTATTTTGCCCTCGATACCCCTCTCACCAAAGCCTGGTGCAACCAAAACCCCATCAAGAGCTGACATTAGAGATTTTATATTTGTATTGTCAATTGATTCAGAGTGGATTGGATGTACATTTACTTTTACTGAATTAACCGAACCAGCATGAATAAACGACTCCAATATCGATTTGTAAGAATCTTGTAATTCAACATACTTTCCTATCAGACCAATATTAACTTCATTTTTAGGATTTTTCAGATTATATACAAATTTTTTCCATGATGATAAATCAGCTTTTATTTTAGATTTAATTTTCAATTTTTTTAAAACAACCTTATCTAATTTTTCTTCTAACATTAGCAATGGAACATCATAAATTGTTTTTGCATCAATAGACTCAATTACTGATTTAACATCGACATTACAAAACAATGCAATTTTTTTTCTTAAATCAGTAGAAAGCTTGTGCTCTGTCCGACAAACAATAATGTCAGCATTCAAACCACTTTCCATTAATTTTTTTACTGAGTGTTGAGTTGGTTTTGTTTTGATTTCAGCTGCTGCTGATAAATAAGGTAGAAGAGTTAGATGTATAACAAGACTATTTTGTTCTCCAATCTCCCATCTAAATTGCCTAACAGCCTCAATAAACGGGTATGATTCTATATCACCAACAGTTCCACCAAGTTCAGTTATTATAACATCATATTTTTTTTCTTTTTCTAGACTTTTAATTCGTGATTTTATCTCATTAGTTATATGAGGAATTACTTGAACTGTTTTCCCCAAAAAATCTCCTTCTCTCTCTTGATTAATAACTCTCTGATATATTTGCCCTGTGGTAGTGTTGTTGTTTCTAGAGGTTTTGATTCCCAAAAACCTTTCATAATGACCTAAATCTAGATCAGTCTCTGCACCATCAGATGTAACATAACATTCTCCATGCTCGTAAGGATTTAATGTTCCCGGATCAACATTAATATATGGATCAAATTTCTGTATTGTAACCTCCAACCCTTTAGATTTGAGAAGTTTTCCTAAAGATGCTGATATTATTCCTTTTCCCAATGAGGAACTTACACCACCGGTGACAAAAATATATTTTGGGGAATTTTTCAAATTTTAAAATCTGAGCTTAAAATTACAAAACTATTTCTTAGTCAAGTCAATGACTTCAAGTTCTTTATGTTTTACCACATAAAAAGATTGATTACGTAAACCTTGTTCATCCACATCTTTATAATTATACTTGTTATTTAATAAACTATTCTCATAATCTATATCAAAACCATTATAGTTTCTGTAGTATATATATCTTTGTAATAGATCTTTTATTACATCATAAGCCTTGATTGAAACCCTATTAGGATAGTTTCCAAATTGCTCTAGATAATTTGACTTAAAAACATTTAAAGCATCACTCTCGTCTGGGAAAGAATTTGATGGATAAATAAAATTTAAATTTCCAAGCTTTTCATAACTAATGTTTGGGTTGTCATAATTTTCCAAACTAACCGAACTAATCAATTTAATTTTTCTTTCTTTATTTATTTGAGAATTAAGCAATGAGCTAACACTAGAAATAACGTTACTGCGGTTTGTTTCAAGAAATACCCAATTTTCTTTGTTATTATACATCAATGAATCTGTTATTTTTGGGTCAACAAAAAGGTTTTCATCACTAATATCGATTTTTTCAGCATTTGGAAATTTCATTAACAATTCATTCTTTGTTTTTTCATTTTTTTGATCCGAAATAATTAAAACACATTGATCATTTTTTAATTCAATCATTTGATCAATCATTTCCAATACAAATTTTCTTTTAAGTGAATCGGGTGCAGTTGTAATTATTGTATTGTCTCTGAATTCAACATCAGAACTTATTAATGGAGATACTATTTTGGTTTTAACATCATTTGAATTAAAATAATTGAAATTTCTTGTAATGAGTGGTCCAATTATAAAATCATAATTATTAAAATCAATATTTTCCTTTATCATTTTAATTACATCAATTCTATTTTTTGTATCGAAAATATCAAGATTAATTTTTATATCATCATAAGACCGTTCATCAATTGCCATTTTCATTCCATTATAAAAGTCAATTGAAATTGTAGTTAAATTAATTTTTTTTAAAAATTCTTTGGTCTGAACGATTGAGTCGTATTCAATTTCGTCAATTTTTATTGGCGCTAAGAATGCTAGGTTTACGTTATTTTTTTTTGGGTTTTCATTATTAGTAATAAGACTCAATAATTTATTTTTATCAATTGTTTTTTGATTTATACTAGAATCTAAATAAAAAATCTTTTTAATTTTTTTTAAGGGGATACTTATAATTGACTTTTTCTTTAGTTTTTGACCTCTAAGTTCAGGGTTTAACAGAAATATATCATTAACAGTAATTTTAAATTTTTTAGAAATACTATGAAGTGTTTCTTTTTTTTTTACTTCATATGAAACAATCGAGTCAAAATTTTCAATTTGATTGGATTGTGAGAAACCAAATTGAAAGAATAAGATTGCAATTATGTAAAAAATCCAGTTTTTCATTCCCATTCAATTGTTGAAGGAGGTTTAGAGCTAATATCGTAAACAACTCTATTTATTCCTTTAACATTATTAATGATTTTATTTGAGACATCCTGAAGAAAGTTGTGAGGAAAATCAAACCAATCAGCGGTCATTCCATCAGTGGATATTACAGCTCTTAATGCAACACAATTTTCATAAGTTCTTTCATCTCCCATAACCCCTACTGACTTTACAGGCAATAAAATAACCCCAGCTTGCCATATCTGATTGTAAAGGTTTTTTTGTTTAAGTGATTCAATAAATATATCATCAGCTTCCTGTAAAATTCCTACATTTTCTGCATTTATTTCACCAAGTATTCTAATGCCAAGACCTGGTCCTGGAAATGGATGTCGGCCAAGGATTTCATTTTTTACTCCCAATTCAACCCCAACTTTTCTAACTTCATCCTTAAAAAGCATTTTTAAAGGTTCGATAATAGATAAAGACATTTTTTTTGGCAAACCACCAACATTATGATGCGATTTTATTGTTGCGGAAGGACCTTTTACTGAAATAGATTCAATAACATCTGGATATATCGTTCCCTGTGCCAACCATTTTACATTCTTTATTTTTTTTGACTCTGACTCAAAAACATCAACAAACACTTTGCCAATAACTTTTCTCTTTTGCTCAGGGTCAGTAACACCACATAAAGCAGAGTAAAATTGTTCTTTTGCATCAACACCAACAACATTTAACCCCATTCCTTTATAGTTTTCTAAGACTTCTTCAAATTCATTTTTTCTTAAAAGACCATTATCAATAAATAAACAAGTTAAATTATTTCCGATAGCTTTATTTAGTAAAATTGCAGCAACTGATGAATCCACACCACCGGAAAGACCCAAAATTACCCTATCATTTTGGATAGTTGATTTGATATCAAATACAGTTGTTTCTACAAAAGATGATGGTGTCCAATTTGGATTTACTTTAGAAATATCAATTATAAAGTTCTTTAATAAAGTTTTACCATCGCTTGTATGGTAAACTTCAGGGTGAAACTGAATCCCATAAGTAAGTTGATCATCAAACTGAAAACAAGCATTTTCAACATCTTCAGTACTGCCAATTTTTATTGATTTGGGTGGTAATTTAATAATCGTGTCCGCATGGCTCATCCAAACTTGAGAACCATTATTAATCCCCTTTAATAATTTAGAGTTTTTATTTATTGAAATTAACCTTGCCCTGCCGTATTCTCTTTTGTTTGAAGGAGACACCTCTCCACCATTTTTTTGTGCCAAGTATTGGGCACCATAACAAATACCTAAAAGTGGAATTTTACCTATGTAATCTGAAAAATCAATATCCAAACAATCCTCTGACCTAACAGAAAAAGGGGAACCAGAGAAAATCAAGCAAGAGTAGTCATTTACATCAAAACTTTTTGAATTATAGGGGAATATTTCGCAAAAAACATTTAATTCTCTTACTCTTCTAGCAATTAGCTGGGTATATTGAGAACCAAAGTCAAGAATTAATACACGATTTGGCATTCTCAAAAATACATCATTCAAATGATTAATAAAATTATATTTCTACAAGAATAGTGTCAGAGTTGTACTGACTTATGCTTCTATATAATTTATCTATAAATGATTTACCCTGGAAAGAGTAATACTCAGAAAAATTTATTTTTCTCTCCATTAATTTACCATTAAATAAAATTTTGTCTCTAATGGCTTTAATTTTTTTGATTTCAGATTGATGTATTGTTTTTTGATGTTTAATTATCTTTTTTTCTAGACTATTAAGATCTTTAATTTGTTTTTTTTCTATTGAATTTAAAAAAGAAACTAAGTTTTTATCAATTTTATGAACGGATTTTCTAAGCTGATCAACAAAATCCAAATAATATTTAATGTCTATTTTGAAATTCAAATTACTATTTTCTTTTATAAATTTTGTTTCTGCATGGGTTTCGTTTTTAAAAAAATCTTCTACTTGAATATTCAACTTTTCTAATTGTTTGATATCTCTGGTTGAAAGAAAAATCATCGAATTTCTTAATGACAGAATTGGAAATGAAACATTTAAGAAATCAAATGTACTTTTTAATTGTATCCAGTAAGCAATCTCAGATGGCCCTCCAACATAAGATAAATTAGGGAGAATGAATTCTTGATATATAGGCCTGATTAAAACATTTGGGGAAAAATTTTCAGGATATGATTCAACTAAATCCAAAAGCTCATTTTCTGAAAAATTTTTTTTATCAATTTCAATGTGATTTGGTTTTAGTTTTATTCTAGACCTAACATTTTCTTTATCTAGATAGAAAAGATTAATCTTTCTAGGATTTACTTGTTTAAAAGACTTATCAATTTTTTTATCAATTTGTTTGATAGTCTCCGTTACTTTTTCATGAACAATAGATTCGGAAATTTCTCTTTTAAAGATCTCTTTAAAGTCATTTTTTAATTCTTTTACTGATGGATCCAATATGACAAGCCCGTAGTCCTTAAAAATCTCATGAACAAGATGCCTAGTAGCATCTGTTATATTTTTAAACTTTAAATAAGAATTTTTATATAATTCTAATAATTCATTTTTAAACGGCTTACCGTCAAAGTATTCACTTAATTCATGATATATTTTTTCAAAACCAAGTGTATCAAGAGAACCAATGCACTTATTATTACTATTTTTTTTAATTGAAAACTCTTTTTTGCTAGTGTTGAAACACTTTATCTCTTCAAAATCATGATCTTCAGTTGCCATCCAAAAAATTGGAACGAAATTGTAATCAGAAAATTTATTTTCTAAATCCTTACAAATTTTGATAGCTTGTAAAATCTTGATTATAAAAAAAACTGGACCTGTGAATAGACAGAGCTGATGTCCAGTTGTAATAGTAAAAGTGTTAGATAATTCTAATTTTTTAATATTTTCAATTTGAATATTATTGTTTTTTAATGACTTATTTTGTTTGAAAAGAACTTTTGAAAGAATCTGTCTTTTTTTGATGGAGAAGTCTTTTCTAGATCTAATTTTATTATTATACCCATTTAAGTCATTATCATATGAAATAAAATCTTTCATATTTCCTGATAGATAGTTTTTCAAAACACCAGAGTGTAGATTTACGTTTTGTATTTTCAAATTATTATTTTTAAATCATACCAACTCAGCCATCAAGTCATAAGTAAAAGCATCAGTGATTTTAACTTGCACAAATGATCCTAATCTTAAATACCCTTTTCTTTTCTCAAGGAGAACATTGTTATCAACATCAGGTGAGTCATGTTCAGTTCTTCCTATGTAATAATTACCTTCACTTCGATCAATACAAACTTTAAATTTTTTACCAATCTTCAATTTATTTTTGTCGTATGAAATATTTGCTTGAATTTTCATCAACTTATCAAGTCTTCTATTTTTTTCCTTCTCTGGAACATCATCATTTAAATTAAACGCATACGTATTTTCCTCATGACTATATTTAAAACATCCAAGTCGATCAAATTTTATTTCTTTTATCCAATTACAAAGTTCATCAAAATTCTCCTTGGTCTCACCAGGAAATCCAACAATAACTGTTGACCTTATTGCAATACCTGGAACTTTTTCTCTGAATTTTGAAATTAAAGAATTTATTTTTTCTTTATTTGAACCTCTCCTCATGGAAGCCAATATATTGGTAGAAATATGTTGAAGTGGAATATCAATATAATTACAAATTTTTGGTTGGGAGGACATAACATTTAAAACATCTAATGGAAAACCATTGGGGTATGCATAATGAAGTCTTATCCATGATATACCCTCAATCTCGCATAAATTTTCTAAAAGTTTAGAAAGTTTTCTTTTCTTATAAATATCCAAGCCATAGAATGTTAAATCTTGAGCAATTAAGATCAGTTCTTTTACACCTTGATTTGCAAGCTTTTTTGCCTCAATTACTATTTCTTCAATTTTTCTTGATTTATGCTTACCCCTCATTAGCGGAATAGCACAGAACGAGCACTTTCTATCACAACCTTCAGAAATTTTTAAATATGCATAATTTTTTGGTGTACTTAGAAATCTCTCACCCATCAATTCCGATTTATAATCACACTCTAATTGCTTCAACAAATTTGGTAAATCTGTTGTGCCGAAATAACTATCAACATCCGGTATTTCTGCTTGTAAATCATCTTTATATCTTTCACTTAAACAACCTGTTACATAAACTTTATCTACAATTCCTTTATTTTTTTTATCAACAAAATCAATGATTGTATCAATTGATTCTTGTTTTGCATTTTCAATAAAACCACATGTGTTTATTACAACAATATTTCCTTCCTCTTGATGAACTACATCTTTATTGTTTGCCTTAAGTTGCGAAATAAGAACCTCTGAATCATATAAATTTTTAGAGCAGCCTAATGTAATAACATTGATTTTATTTTTTTCTGATGTTTTTGTCCTCATTTCAGTTTTTATTAAAAAATGATTCTACAAATTCTTTTTTATTAAACAATTCGAGATCATTAATTTTCTCACCTGTTCCAATGTACTTTACAGGAATACTTAATTGATCTGAAATTCCAATAACAACCCCGCCTTTAGCAGTTCCATCTAATTTTGTTACCATTAGAGAGGAAACTTTAGTAGACTCTGAAAATTGTTTAGCTTGTTCAAAAGCATTTTGTCCAGTCGATCCATCCAAAACTAGTATTATTTCATGGGGGGCTTTTTCAACAAGTTTATTCATAACTCTACCAATTTTTGATAACTCGGTCATTAAATTTATTTTATTATGAAGTCTACCGGCTGTATCAATTATAACTACATCATATTTTTTATTCAATGCTGAATTTAATGTATCAAATGCGACTGATGCAGGATCACTCCCCATCTTTTGTTTAACAATTTCAACGTTAGCTCTTTCTGCCCACATCTCAAGTTGCTCAATGGCAGCAGCTCTAAAAGTATCTGCAGCACCTATTAAAACAGATAGTCCTTGAGACGAAAAGAATTTCGCTAGTTTTCCTATTGAGGTAGTCTTACCTACTCCATTAACACCAACAACCATAATTACGTGTGGTTTTTCTGTTATTTCAAAAAATGATGAATCTTTTTCGTCAAATATTATATTTTGAATTTCTTCCTTTAAAATTAATTCTAGCTCTTGAGCATTTGTATATTTTTGGTTTTGAACTCTTTCTTCAATTGCATCTATAATTTTTAGGGTTGTTTTCACACCCACATCAGATGTTATCAAAATTTCTTCCAAATCATCAAGTACAGCTGCATCAACTTTGGATTTACCTAATACAACTGTTTTTAACTTGTCAAGGAATGACTTACTGCTCTTTTCTAGGCTCTTATTAAGTTTCTTCTTATCTGTTTTTTTAAATAATCTTTTAAAAAAACTAGCAGGTTTATTTGATTGTGGTCCTGGCTCAGGTTCTGGTTTTGGCTCAGGTTCTACTTCCGGCGCAGGTTCTGGTTGTTGTTTTAACTGTCGCTTAGTTTTTTTATTTTCTAACTCAGGTTTATCTTCTTGATTAGTTTCATTTAAATCAAAACTATCATCATCTTTCGATATGATTTGCTTTTCTTTCCCTTTCTTACCATAAGAAAAAAGCTTTTTAAAAAAATTCATTAGTTCAAGTTAAATTAAATTTTAACCTGTTACAAAAGTATATTGGTTATTTTTTGGATAACCAGTCGTTAACAAGATCAGCAGGGAGAATCTTTTCAGAAAAAATATAAGCATTGGATTTACCTCTTACCATCTTTATGGCTTTTGTTAGTTTTTTAGAACCAGTTTGTAATGTAGCTACGGTTTTCTTTGCCATTATTTAATTTCTTTATGAATCGTATATTTTTTTAGAATTGGATTGAATTTTTTCAATTCCAGTCTGTCAGGACTATTTTTTTTATTTTTTGTGGAGATATATCTTGAAGTTCCTGGCTTACCAGATTCTTTGTGCTCGGTACACTCTAAAATTACTTGAACTCTGTTACCTTTTTTAGCCATAATTAAATTTTTACTCCTCTTGCTCTTGCATCTTTTAATACAGCTGAAATTCCTTTCTTATTGATAGTTTTTAAAACTGAGGTAGAAACCTTTAATGAAATCCATTTATCTTCTTCAGGTATATAAAACTTTTTAGAAATAATATTGGCATTAAACCTTCTTTTTGTTTTATTTACTGCCTTTGAAACGTTATTACCAAATTGAACTTTCTTACCTGATATTTGACAAATTTTAGACATAATCTTCTGTATGGTCTGCAAATAAACAACTTTTTTAGTTTTTTGACAAATTTTATTTGTCTAGGTTTTCTGATATAAACTCTAGTGAAACTTTGACTGCTTTGTTGATATTAGCATCTCTGTTACCCTCTAGTTTAAAAAATTTTGTTTTTGTTTTATTTTTGAAATGTAATGAAATGTATAGATCACCTACTCTAGATTTTTCATCGTTAAGTCCTGGACCTGCATTTCCAGTTGTTGAAAAGCCTATATCTGACTTAAAAAGATTTTTAACATTACTTGCCATTAAACCTGCGATTTGCTGACTTACAGCTGAATGTTTTCGTATTTTTTCCTTTTGAATTTTTAAAATCTCAATTTTTGACTCATCAGAATAAGCTACTAAAGAACCTTTAAAAAAACTTGATGAACCTGCAAGTGACATTAATTTTTTAGACAAAGCTCCACCTGTTATACTTTCTGCAACCGAGATCGTTAGTTTTTTGGAATTCAATACATTAAAAATAGTCTTGATCATTTAATTTTTATTTCAAAAATTTTCTCTTTTTCAATGAACCCCTCTAAAAAATCACCTATTTCAACCTTACCTACTCCCTCAGGTGTACCAGTAAACATTATATCACCAATTTTTATTGTGAAGTATTTAGATGAATAATGTATTAGTTCTGTTATTTTCCATATCATTTTAGATGAATTGCTTTTTTGAACTATTTTTCCATTTTTTTTTAATAAAAAACTAATGTTATTCAGATCAATTTTATCATCATAAGGTATCCACTTACCAATTAATGCGGAGTTATCAAATGATTTTGAAATTTCCCAAGGTAAACCTTTCAATTTCAAATCATTTTGTAAATCTCTAGCTGTAAAATCAATCCCTAAACTGAAGTGACTTATGTAGTTTAAACAAAAATCTTTGTCAATATATTTTCCAACTTTAGAAAACTTCAAAATCAGTTCTAGTTCGTAATTGATTTCATCAGAAAATTCAGGAATAAAGAATGGTTGATTTTTTTGAATAATTGATGAATCAGGTTTCATGAAAACTGTTGGGTTATCATCAAAGGAACCATTCAATTCTTTAATATGTTTTACATAGTTTTTCCCAATACAAATAATCTTCATGTGATCTTATTATTAAGTTCTGATAACCTGATTTTATTGAGTATATTTTTGGTGTACTTTGGAAAATCTGATTTCATTATCCAGCTATAATAACCTGGATCATTTTTTAATACATCACTAATCTCATTTCCTTTATATTTTCCAAACGAAAATATTGGTTTACCTTTCTCATTTTCAAGAATATAACCGGAAAGATCCAAATTCCTTCTCATTCTAGAAAAGTTTGACAAAAACTTTATATTTTTTTCTAACTCATTGTATTTTTCTAGTTGAGATTTAAAAACCTCATATGTAGCCCGAGCATCACTCAATGATGAGTGAGCATTTTCATGTTCCTTTCCACAATAAAACTTATAGGCAGCTGATAGGGTTCTCTTTTCCATTTTGTGAAATATGTTCTGAACGTCAATCATTTCAATATTTGATATGTCAAAATCAAAGTCTGCTCTTAGAAACTCCTCGATCAGCATTGGAACATCAAACTTATTCGAATTGAATCCAGCTAAATGACAGTCTTTTATAAACTCGCTAATTTCAGTTGCTAACTCAGAAAAATTTGGCATATCCTTAACCATTTCGTCAGTTATTCCATGAATAACTGACACTTTTGGTGGAATTGGAATAGTTGGGTTAATTAACCATGTTTTTGAATCCTCAGTCTTATCAATATTAATTTTAATAATAGAAATTTCAACTATACGATCATTACTTACATTAACCCCTGTTGTCTCAAGATCAAAAAAACATATCGGTTTATCTAATTTTAAATCCATATTTATATTGAGCTGTCACTTTTCCAGTTTTCAATCAAACTCTTAATTTCTTTTAAGAAAAGCCCACCAGTTGCACCATTAATAATTCTGTGATCAAAACTAAGTGACAACAAAATAATTTTTCTAATTGCAATAAAATCTCCCTTATCTGTCTCAACCACCCTCGGAAGTTTTCTTATGGCGCCAAAGGCCAATATTGCAAGTTGAGGTTGATTAATAATGGGTGTCCCCATAATGTTATCAAATGTTCCAATATTTGATATTGTAAAAGTACCATCTTGAACATCATCAGGATTTAAATTATTTTTTCTAGCCTTATTAACTAAGCTATTGGATGATTTAGAAATACCTGCTAAGCTTAGCTCGTCAGCATTTTTAATTACAGGGACAATCAAACTTCCGTCTTGCAATGCTGTAGCTAAGCCAATGTTTACATCCTTTTTATAAATTACCTTATCATCAATTAAACTTGCATTTAGAATTGGAAAATTTCTCAATACTTTTGATACGATATAAATCAAAGGGTGAGTGTAAGTTAATTTTTCACCATAACTATCCAAAAATTTAATCTTTTGATTATCTCTCCAATTTGCAAGATCAGTTATATCTGCCTCAATGAAGGTTTGAACATGTACGGCACTATTTTTACTATCAAGCATATGCTTTGATAATATTTTTTCCATCCTACTAAGATCACGTACTTGGCTTTCATTTTTTGCAACATTTACTACATCACCTATATAATTAACATTTTTATTATTAGAATTTTTAATGTAACTAAGAAGATCTTTTTTTGTTATTCTTCCTGATTTGCCAGTTCCCTTAATTTGATTTAATTCATCACCTGAGATATTTTCTTGCTTAATAATATTTCTTACTAAAGGTGACAAAAAAATATCATCAACTTCTCCAATCTTGAGATCATTATTGTTATCTTTTGGTAACATTTCAATATTTGGTATCTCCTCAATCATTGGTTGATCAACTTTTATTTCCTCAATTAATTTTTTTTCAACTTTTGATTCTGTTTCAATAATACAAAGAGTTTCTCCTACCTTTACAACATCGTTTATCTTAAAGCAATGTTCAACTACAACACCCTCAACATCCGTAGGTACTTCGGAATCGACTTTATCAGTTGCAATTTCTACAACAAAATCGTCAACTGATACCTTGTCACCAATATTTTTAAGCCAACTAACAATAGTTGCCTCATCAACGCTTTCACCCATTTTAGGTAATGTTAAATTAAATTTTGCCATTGTTAAATGTGTAAAATTACCAAATTAAATTTATAAAGATTTGTATTTAGTTTTGATCAAAAGGAATACGTTTAACAATACTTCTTCCTAAAGTAATTTCATCTGTGTATTCAAGATTATCTCCTACAGAAACTCCTCTAGAAATTGTACTGAACTTAATTGGATAATTATTAATTTTTTTGAAAATATAATAATTAGTTGTATCACCTTCCATAGTTGCACTCAATGCAAATATAATTTCATTAATATTATTATTTTTTACCCTGCTGATTAATTTATCTATAGTAAGTTGATTAGGTCCAATACCATCAATAGGCGATATTTTTCCACCAAGAACATGATATAAACCATTGAATTGACCGGTATTTTCAATAGCCATTACATCTCTGATATCTTCTACGATACATATTGTTGATGAATCTCTTTTATCATTTGTACAAATTCCACATATTGGCTTATCAGATAAGTTACAGCATTCCTCACAAAATAGAATTCCATTTTTTAATGATTTGATTGCTGTAATTAATTTCATAACATTTTCATCATTTTCTTTTATCAGGTTTAACGCTAACCTCATTGCTGTATTTTTCCCGATTCCAGGAAGTCTAGATATTTCATCAACTGCATCCTGTAATAATTTTGATGAAAAATTCATTGAGTAAATATATAACTTGATTTTTACAGAACCATAATTAATTATCTTTGAAAACAAGTATTATGAGTTCTATTTTAATTCTAGGAATTATTGGTGTTTATTTTTTAAGCTTATTTGCAATATCACAACTAACAAAAGGAAGATCTGATAGCAGGACTTTTTTCTCAGGAAATAGAAATTCTAAATGGTATATAGTCGCTTTCGGCATGGTTGGGGCCTCATTGTCTGGGATTACTTTTATTTCTGTACCGGGTGATGTGGGGATTTTAAATTTCACATACTTTCAAGTTGTGCTTGGTTATTTGGTGGGATATTTTATTGTTACTTATTTACTTTTACCCATTTATTATAAAAAAGGTTTAACATCAATTTATGAGTTTCTTGGGGATAGATTTGGAATATACTCTCACAAAACAGGAGCTTTTTTCTTTTTTGTGTCACGGGTTTTAGGTGCTTCTTTTAGATTATTTCTTGTGGCAATTGTTCTTCAAGAATTTATTTTTGATCAGTGGGGAATTCCTTTTGAAATTACAGTTACTTTTTCAATACTTCTAATATGGATTTATACTTTTCAAGGTGGAATTAATACAGTGATTTGGACTGATACAATACAAACGTTTTTTATGATTCTTTCAGTTTTAGTCTCAATATTTTTTATAACAAACAGTTTTGGTCAAACATTTTTTGAATTCTTAGACTCTAAATTCTACTTGGAAAAAAGCCAGGTTTTTATTTTTGATGACTTTTATAACAAAAACTATTTCATAAAATCTTTTTTGGGAGGAATGTTCATTACAATTTGTATGACAGGGCTGGACCAAGATATGATGCAAAAAAATTTAACCTGTAAAAACCTTAACGATGCTCAGAAAAATATGATAGTATTTAGTCTTGTCCTAGTTTGCGTGACATTTGTGTTCTTGATTTTAGGTTCAATTTTATTTAAATATATTGAAATTAATGACATTTTAATCCCCAATCTAAATGGACGTCCAAATACAGACTTGTTATTCCCATTAGTTGCTTTTAGCGGAGATTTTGGTATCATTTTACCTATAATTTTTCTAATTGGACTAATCGCTGCTGCATACAGTAGTGCAGATAGTGCATTGACATCCTTAACTACGTCCTTTTGTGTGGATTTTTTAAACATAGAACAATACAATCAAAAAAAACAAAATAAAATCAGAGTAATAACTCACGTATCAATGAGTATTGTTTTACTAATAACTATTGTTATTTATAAAAATCTTCTTAGTACTAGTGTAATTGATAGCTTGTTAATAATTGCAGGATTTACTTACGGTCCGCTACTTGGATTATTTAGTTTTGGGATTTTTACAAATCATAAAATACACGACAAGTTTAGCGTTATTGTTTGTATACTTTCAGTGGTTTTTACAACTCTGATATTCTACGATCCACTAAGTATTTTTAATAAATATCAAATTGGTTATGAACTTCTGCCAATAAATGGTTTAATTACTTTTTTAGGATTGTTTCTAATTAGAAAAACTACCACTTAATTACTGCACTCCCCCACGTAAAACCACTACCAAAAGCAGCAAGTACAATAATATCATTTTCTTTTATCAACTTAGATTGATGTGCCTCAGTTAAGGCAATTGGAATTGAAGCGGCAGTTGTATTTCCATATTTCATAATATTATTAAAAACTTGGGAATTAGATAGTTTTAGTTTTTTTTGGATGAACTGACTTATTCGAAGATTGGCTTGATGGGGTATAAGCAATGAAATATCCTCAGTTGTTAAATTAGAATGTTCCAAACCTTCATTAATTACTTGTTCAAATCTTACTACTGCATTTTTAAATACGAAACTACCATTCATGTAAGGCCAATATGATTCATCATTGTTTTCAGATTTAATTTTATCAATCCAGTGGGTAGTTGCTGGCTTAATAACTGCTAGTTCCTCAGCGTACTTTCCTTGTGAATGTAGGTGAGTAGACAATATTCCATTCTCAGATTTTGTTGCAGTAATTATGGCAGCTCCAGCTCCATCGCCAAAAATTACAGAGACAGAACGGCCATTTGTTGATTTATCCAATCCACCTGAGTGAATCTCACTACCTACAAGTAAAATGTTTTTATACATTCCAGACTTAATATATTGATCAGCGATCGATAATCCATAAATAAATCCTGAACACTGATTTCTGACGTCTAAAGCTCCAATTTCTTTTATACCAAGATTTCGTTGTAAAAGAACACCAGAGCCAGGGAAATAGTAATCGGGACTAAGCGTTGAAAAAATGATAAAGTCAATATCATTCTTGTCAATTCCAGCATCTGCAATTGCTTTTTCAGCTGCGTATGTACCCATAAGAGATGTTGTCAACTTACTATCATTGACCCATCTTCTATTTTCAATACCAGTTCGTTCTGTAATCCAATCATTTGAGGTATCCATGAGTTTTGACAAATCATCATTAGATACAACATTTTCTGGGACAAAAAAACCTAATCCTGAAATCTTAGACCTGACCATATATATTCGCAATTTAGTCAAAATTGTCATTTTGTCTGTATTTTTTGTTTGGTATATGATTTGAAAATATATTTGAAAAAAAAAGTTATGGCTAAAGGAAAAATTAATGTAGCAGTTGAAAATATTTTCCCACTAATTAAAAAGTTTCTATACAGTGATCACGAAATTTTTCTTAGGGAATTAATATCTAATGCAACAGATGCAACTTTAAAATTAAAACATCTTTCAAATATCGGAGAATTAAAAAATGATTATGGTAATCCGATAATTGAAGTTAAAATCGATAAAAAAAACAAAAGCCTTCACATCATTGACCAGGGAATTGGTATGAGTGGTGATGAAATAAAAAAATATATTAATGAAGTTGCTTTTTCTGGTGCAGAGGAGTTTTTAGAAAAATATAAAGACTCTGCTAAAGATAGCGGTATAATTGGCCACTTTGGATTAGGTTTTTATTCTGCATTTATGGTGTCAGATTCAGTAGAAATTATTTCAAAGTCACATAAAAATGAGCCCGCCGTACATTGGAAATGTGACGGATCACCTGAATATAGTCTTATAAAATCTAATAAAACTGATCGTGGAACTGAAATTATTCTCAATATTTCAAAAGATTCTAAATCATTTTTAGAGGAAAATACAATTAGAGACCTTTTAAAAAAATATAATCGCTTTATGCCAATACCTATCAAGTTTGGACAAAAAGAAATTTCAAAAAAAGTTGGAAAAGGAAAGAATGAGAAAGAAATTAAAGAAAAAGTTGATGATATAATTAATATAACTGAACCTGCTTGGACAAAAAAACCTAAGGATTTAGTTGATCAAGATTACAACAAGTTTTATAAAGATTTATATCCAATGAATTTTGAGGATCCACTTTTTAATATTCATTTAAATGTTGATTATCCTTTTACATTGACAGGTATATTATATTTTCCAAGAATTAAAAATGATATAAATATCCAAAAAGATAAAATTCAATTATTCCAAAATCAAGTTTTTGTCACAGATAATGTTGAAGGAATTGTTCCTGAATTCCTAACACTTTTAAGAGGGGTGATTGACTCGCCTGATATTCCATTAAATGTTTCAAGAAGCTACCTTCAGGTTGACTCAGCTGTAAAAAAAATATCTAACTATATTACCAGAAAAGTTGGTGATAAATTAAACTCATTAATAAAAAAAGATAGGAAGAAATATGAGGAAAAATGGAATGATATTAAAATTATCATTGAATATGGAATGCTAAGTGAAGATAAATTTTTTGAAAAATCAGATAGCTTTTCTCTTTATCCTGATACAAACAATAACTTTTTTACTTATGATGAATTAATTAATGATATTAAAAAAACTCAAACTAACAAAGAGGGTAAGACTATTATTCTTTATGCGTCAAATGCAGATGAGCAAGATTCATATATAAAAGCAGCAGAAAATAGGGGATATAAAGTTCTATTATTAGACTCCCCCATAATTTCACATTTAATTCAAAAACTTGAATCCAAGAAAGAAAATATTTCATTTTCGAGGGTTGATTCTGATTCTATAGATAATTTAATTAAAAAAGATGATAACACCATTTCAAAATTAGACGATAAAGAAAAAGAAAAATTAAAGGGTTACCTTGAGGAAGTTATTCCGAAAGAAAAGTACACAATTCAAATAGAAGCATTAGATAGTAAGGAACTTCCATTCATTATTACACAACCAGAATTCATGAGAAGAATGAAAGATATGCAACAATCTGGTGGAAATAACATGTTTGGATCCATGCCAGAAATTCATAATGTAATTGTCAATGTTAATAATGACTTAGTAAATACAATTTTTAAAGCAAAATCTAAAACAAAAAGAAGTAAGTTAATTAATCAGTCATTAGATCTCGCTAGATTATCACAAAACTTATTGAAAGGAGAAGAACTTACTTCTTTTATTAAAAGAAGTTTTGATATTATAAAGTAGTTAAATGAAGTATTTTTTAGTTTTATTTTTTTTTATTTTCAGTTGTACGAAGACTGATAATGAAAATTATTTTTCATTGAGTTTAGAAATAGAAGATTTAAAAAAAGGTATTATTTATTTAGAAAAAATAAATGATTCTAGTTTAGTTGTGATTGACTCAGTGTTATACAATGGTAATAATTCAATAGAGTTTCAAGGAAAAATTAATGAACCTGAAATCATGGTAATTTCATTGATTTTTGAAAATCAACCTGAACCCAAAAGATTTCCTTTTTTTATGGAAAAATCCAATATAATATTAAAAACACGTTTGAAAGATTTTGGGTATAAGATAGATTCAAAAGGGTCTAAAAATGATTCTATTTACAGACAGTACCTGGAAATAAATAAAAAATTTAATAATGAGAAATTAGATTTAATTTCCAAGTCATTAGGGTTTCAAAAATCAAATAATAAAGATTCCATTTCTTTTTATGATTCTAAACTTGTGAGTGTTAATAAAAGACAATTTTTGCACAATGCAAACTTTGCGCTGAGGTATTCAAATTACGAAATAGCGCCATACATTGCAATTACTGATTTGAGAGAATCCAGTGCTATTTTGGACACTATTTATAAAAGTTTGGATAGTGGTATTAAAAATTCAAAATATGCCTTGGAACTTAAAACCCTTCTTGATTAATAATATTATCCAGAATATTCTACGTAATTTCTAGGGGTTTCATACAGAACTATACTCAATTCGCAATCTAACTTTATTGCACTATTAAGTTTATTCCAAATAAAGATTGCTAAATTTTCAGTTGTTGGGATAGTATCTTTAAAGTGAGGAATGTCAAGATTGAGATTTTTGTGATCTAGTAAGTCTTCAACTTCTGTTTTAATTATTTTTTTTAGATCAGATAAATCCATAACCATCCCAGTTTTTGGATTAATATCACCAAGTATTTTAACTATTAGCTCATAGTTATGACCATGAAAATTTTCATAACTACATTTTCCAAATATTTCAAAATTTTCTTCATTTGATAAATTTTGATTATAAAGTTTATGGGCTGCATTAAAATGAGCTTTTCTACAAATTGTTATTTTCATAATTTATAAAATATTTTGAATAGTCTTTAACTATTTTTTTTAACCAAAAGGTAAATTTAGTTGGATTTTCTTCAATTTTTAGTTGAAGTTGTTTAAACTTTATCCATTTAAAACTAGATGCTTCATCATTATTTAGAATTGGATCTGAATTATATTTTCCAAAAAAAACGTGATCATACTCAAATTCAATCAAACCATTACTGAACTCAGTTTTATATATAAAAGAAAAAAACTCTTTCAAATTTGCTTGAATACCCATTTCTTGAAATAATCTGTCATTTGCATATTGAACTAGTGGTTTGTCATTATATGGATGACTACAGCATGTATTGGACCATAGACCTGCAGAATGGTACTTTAAGTCAGATCTTTTTTGTAATAAAATCTCTTTATTATCATTAAAAATAAAAATGGAAAAAGCTCTGTGAAGTAATCCTTTTTTATGAGCATCTAACTTATCCTCTGTACCTAGCTCTTTGTTATTTTGATCTACTAAAACTACCCTTTTGAACATATAATTTATGCTTCACCTTTTGGTCCAAAATTGATTGGAATGTTTTCAAATTCAAAACCTTTTATTTCACCAAAGGTCTTTTCATATCTAGATATATTTTCATTAATTGCTTTTAAAAACTTTTTAGCATGCTGAGGTGTTATTATTATCCTAGAAGAAACTTTGGCTTTTGGCGAACCAGGCATTATATTAACAAAATCTAGAACAAACTCTGTAGGTGAATGATTAACAACAACTAAATTTGAATATTTTCCTTGGGCAGTCTTTTCATCCAGCTCAATATTAATATTTTTTGTCTTTTCATTCTTCATTATATCGGATTCTTTTATTTTCCAATAAATCTTCATACTCATCTACATAACCAACAATCATATCGCCATATTCTCTATTTCCAGTACCAGCGGGTATTTTATGACCAACAATGACATTTTCCTTTAATCCAGATAAGTAATCAACTCTACCATTAACTGCGGCTTCATTCAATACTTTTGTTGTTTCTTGAAATGATGCGGCAGAAATAAATGATTTGGTTTGCAATGAAGCTCTAGTGATTCCTTGTAATATTGGCGTACCTGTTGCGTTGACAGCATCGCGAGCAATAATTAAGTTTTTATCCTCTCTTTTCAAGAGAGAATTCTCATCTCTGAGCTCACGAGCAGATACGATTTGTCCTTCCTTCAAATTGACAGAATCACCTATAGACTCAACAACTTTATTGCCATATAAATTATCATTTTCAGTAATAAACTCATTTTTATGAACTATTTGGCCTTCAAGGAAAATTGTATCACCAGAATCCTGAATTTTAACTTTTTGCATCATCTGCCTGATTAATACCTCAAAGTGTTTATCATTTATTTTAACTCCTTGTAATCTGTACACTTCTTGCACTTCATTAACAAGATACTGTTGAACTGCAGAGGGACCTTTAATATTTAAAATATCATTAGGCGTGATTGATCCATCCGATAACGGCATACCTGCCTTAACAAAGTCATTTTCTTGTACAAGAATTTGATTTGATAATTTAACTAGGTATTTTTTAATCTCGCCAGTTTTTGCTTCAACTATTATTTCTCGATTTCCTCGTTTTATTTTGCCAAAGGAAACAACACCATCGATTTCACTTACAACAGCAGGGTTTGATGGATTTCTAGCTTCAAACAGCTCTGTAACTCTTGGAAGACCTCCAGTGATATCACCAGACTTAGCTGATTTACGTGGTATCTTAACTAAAATTTTACCTGTTTTAACTTTTTCTGAATCATCAACCATCAAATGCGCTCCAACGGGAAGATTATATGTTCTTAAAATTTTTCCTTTATTATCTTTAATATGTAAAGTTGGAATCAATTTTTTATTCCTAGACTCTGATATAACTTTTTCTCTAAAACCAGTTTGTTCGTCAATTTCAACTTGATAAGTGACACCTTGTTCAATATTTTCATATTCAACTTTTCCAGCAAATTCTGAGATTATAACACCATTATACGGATCCCACTTACAAATTAAATCGTCCTTCTTTATCTTTTTACCACTTTTAACGCTGATTGCAGATCCGTAAGGAATAATATTTGAGCTTAGAACAATACCTGTTTTATCATCAATAATCTTGACCTCACAAGTCCTTGAAATTACTAAATCAACAGAATTTCCTTCGTTGTCAGTAGATTTAACTGTTTTAAGATCCTCAATTTCAGTTGATCCGTCAAATTTTGACAGTAACTGATTTTCTTCTGAGATATTTCCAGCAATACCACCAACATGGAAAGTTCTTAATGTTAATTGGGTTCCTGGTTCTCCAATTGACTGAGCTGCAATAACTCCTACAGCCTCACCAATTTGGACAATTTTTCCTGTGGCTAAATTTCTTCCATAACATTTTACACAGATACCTCTTTTTGCTTCACAAGTCAGTGGGGATCTTACATCTACTTGATCAATTGGGGAATCTTCTATCTCTTTTGCTTCAAATTCTCCAATTTGTTCACCTGCACCAACTATCAATTCGTTATTAATTGGATTGTAAACATTGTGTAGAGAAACTCTTCCTAGAATTCTATCATATAATTTTTCAACAACCTCTTCATTTTTCTTTAAGGCTGTAACAGTTAATCCTCTCAAGGTATTACAATCTTCAATATTGACAATAACATCTTGAGCAACATCAACAAGTCTACGTGTAAGATAACCAGCATCAGCCGTTTTTAAAGCAGTATCAGCAAGACCTTTTCTAGCTCCGTGAGTTGAAATAAAATATTCTAAAATTGAAAGACCTTCTTTAAAGTTTGATAATATTGGATTTTCAATAATTTCACCACCACCTGATGATGATTTTTTTGGTTTGGCCATTAAACCTCTCATTCCTGTTAATTGTCTGATTTGTTCTTTGGATCCTCTCGCACCTGAGTCGAGCATCATGTAAACAGAATTAAAACCTTGTTTATCCTCGCTAATTCTTTTCATTGCAAGCTCTGTGAGAGCTGCATTTGAGGAGGTCCAAACATCAATAACCTGGTTGTACCTTTCATTATTGGTAATTAATCCCATATTATAATTTGAAATAATTGCGTCAACTTCTTTATTAGCAGCACCTATCATATTAGTTTTTTCACCGGGAATTATAATATCACCAAGACTAAAAGATAAACCACCACGAAAAGCAAAACCAAATCCCATATCTTTAATTTGATCTAAAAACTCAGCAGTTTCTGGAACACTAGTCAATTTTAAAATCCTACCAATAATATCTCTTAAAGACTTTTTGGTTAATACTTCATTTATATAACCAGCTTTTTCAGGAACGACTTCATTAAACATTACTCTTCCTACTGTTGTTTCAATAAGTTTGTTCACTAATTCACCACTATCGTTGAAGTCTTTTGTTTTAATCTTTATACTAGCATTTAAATCAACTTTATTTTCATTGTAAGCTATTGTTACTTCCTCATGAGAATAAAAGGTTAAACCTTCACCTTTTACAAGCTGGTCTTTGGTACTCAGTTTCTTTTTAGTCATGTAATATAGACCTAAAACCATATCTTGAGAAGGAACTGTAATAGGGGATCCATTGGCAGGGTTTAAAATATTATGAGATGCTAACATTAATAACTGTGCCTCAAGAATTGCCTCAGGACCTAACGGAAGATGAACCGCCATTTGGTCACCATCAAAGTCAGCGTTGAATGCAGTACAAACAAGAGGGTGAACTTGGATGGCTTTACCTTCAATTAGAGAAGGTTGAAATGCCTGTATTCCTAATCTATGCAATGTAGGGGCTCTGTTTAATAGCACGGGGTGACCCTTCAAAACATTCTCTAAAATATCCCACACTAAAGGTTCCCTGTTATCAATTATTTTTTTAGCGGACTTGACAGTTTTTACAACACCTCTTTCAATTAATTTTTTAACAATAAAAGGCTTGTATAATTCAGCTGCCATATCTTTTGGAATACCGCATTCATATAATTTTAATGTTGGACCTCCAACAATTACCGATCTTGCAGAATAATCAACCCTTTTTCCAAGTAAGTTCTGTCTAAACCTACCTTGTTTACCTTTTAACGAATCTGAAAGAGATTTTAATGGTCTATTAGCCTCTGTTTTGACGGCAGAAGACTTTCTAGTATTGTCAAACAAAGAATCAACAGATTCTTGTAACATTCTTTTTTCATTTCTTAAAATAACTTCAGGAGCTTTTATTTCAACTAATCTTTTTAGCCTATTATTTCTTATGATAACACGTCTATATAAATCATTTAAATCAGAGGTAGCAAACCTACCACCATCTAACGGAACTAATGGTCTTAGTTCTGGTGGAATAACAGGTATAGCTTTTAAAATCATCCACTCTGGTTTATTCTCTTTATCTTGATTAGCTTCTCTTAGTGATTCTACAACTTGAAGTCTTTTTAAAGATTCTGTTTTTCTTTGCTTTGATGTTTCTGTATTTGCTTTATGTCTTAGTTCATACGACAATTCGTCAAGATCAATTCTTGATAAGAGCTCAATTAAGCACTCAGCACCCATTTTGGCAATAAATTTATTTGGATCACCATCATCAAGGAATTGATTTTCGGGTGGTAATTTTTCCAAAATATTCAGATACTCCTCTTCTGTTAAGAAATCCATTTTATTTAGTGGATTTCCTTCCTCATTAGTGGCCAAACCTGGTTGAACAACTACATATCTTTCGTAGTAAATTATCATATCAAGTTTTTTACTTGGTAGTCCTAGGAGGTAGCCAATTTTATTAGGTAAAGATCTAAAATACCAAATATGAGCAACAGGAACCACCAAGTTTATATGACCAACTCTATCCCTTCTTACCTTTTTTTCTGTAACTTCAACACCACATCTATCACATACGATTCCTTTGTACCTGATTCTTTTATACTTCCCGCATGCACATTCATAATCCTTGACTGGGCCAAAAATTCTTTCACAGAACAAACCATCTCGTTCTGGTTTGTGTGTTCGGTAATTAATTGTTTCAGGTTTTAAAACTTCACCACGCGATGCTGACAAGATAGTCTCTGGTGATGCTAACCCTATAGATATTTTATTGAATTTTTTAGATTTATTTAATTCCATTATTTAATTTAATTTTGTTTATTCCTCTAATCTAATATCGAGCCCTAACCCTTTTAGTTCATGCATTAATACATTAAAAGACTCAGGCAAATTTGACTCAGGCATTTTTTCTCCTTTAACGATAGACTCATAAGCCTTAGCTCTACCAATAACGTCATCGGATTTTATTGTCAGTATTTCCTGAAGGGTACTGGAAGCACCATAAGCCTCTAATGCCCAGACTTCCATTTCTCCAAATCTTTGTCCTCCAAATTGTGCTTTACCGCCCAGAGGTTGTTGTGTAATTAAAGAATATGGACCAATTGACCTAGAATGCATCTTATCATCAACCATATGTCCAAGTTTTAACATATAAATAACACCAACTGTTGCAGGTTGATCAAATCTTTCTCCTGTACCACCATCATATAAATAAGTATGACCAAATTTTGGCACACCAGCTTCATCAGTCAATGCATTAATTTCATCAATAGTTGCACCATCAAAAATTGGAGTTGAATACTTCTTGTTTAAATTCATACCAGCCCAGCCAAGAACAGTTTCATAAATTTGTCCTATATTCATTCTAGAGGGCACTCCAAGAGGATTTAAAACTATATCTACAGGAGTTCCATCATCTAAAAAAGGCATATCTTCCTGTCTAACAATTCTGGCAACAATACCTTTGTTACCGTGTCTTCCAGCCATTTTATCTCCTACCTTAAGTTTTCTCTTTTTGGCGATATATACTTTTGCCAATTTCATAATACCTGAGGGTAGCTCATCACCAACAGTAATGGTAAACTTTTCTCTTCGCAACATACCTTGTAAATCATTTTCTTTAATTTTATAGTTATGTAAAAGTGTTTTAGCTAAAGAATTGATTTTTTTATCAACACTCCAATTTGATTGAGCTAAATGTGAAAAGTCATCAACCTCATTTAAAACTTTTTGAGTATACTTTTTACCTTTCGGAATTAATTCCTCACCTAAATCATTAAATATTCCTTGACATGTTTTTCCACTTAACATTGAATAAAGTTTATCAACAAGCTTGCTTTTCAAATCATCAAAAATTTTATCATATTTTAACTCTAAATTCTTAAGTAGTTCCTTATCCTCAATCCTTCTCCTTTTGTCTTTAATAGTTCTTGTAAAAAGCTTTTTATCTATAACAATTCCTTTAAGTGATGGAGGAGCTTTTAAAGATGCATCTTTTACATCTCCTGCCTTATCGCCAAAAATTGCTCTTAAAAGCTTTTCTTCTGGTGTAGGGTCTGACTCTCCTTTGGGTGTAATCTTTCCTATTAGAATGTCACCAGACTTAACCTCAGCACCAACTCTAATCATACCATTTTCATCTAGATCAGAGGTTGCATCCTCACTAACATTTGGAATATCACTAGTCAATTCTTCCATTCCTAGCTTAGTATCTCTAACTTCAAGAGAATATTCATCAATATGAATTGAGGTAAAGAAATCTTCCCTTACAACTTTCTCAGAAATTACAATTGCATCTTCAAAATTATATCCTTTCCAAGGCATAAATGCAACTTTTAAATTTCTACCCAATGCTAATTCTCCATTAGACGTTGCATAACCTTCACACAATACTTGTCCTTTCATTACTTTTTCACCCTTGTTAACAATTGGTTTTAAATTAATACATGTTCCCTGATTTGTTTTTCTAAATTTTATCAAGTCATAAACTATTTCATCAGTATCAAAAGAAACCAACTTCTCATCATTGGTCTTTTCATAGTTAATAATGATTTTCTCAGAATCAACGTATGTAACCAATCCATTAGTTTCAGCATTTAATAATACTCTTGAGTCACTTGCAACCTGATTTTCTAAACCGGTACCAACTATTGGGCTTTCAGGCTTCATGAGAGGAACAGATTGTCTCATCATATTAGATCCCATAAGTGCACGGTTTGCATCATCATGTTCTAAAAATGGGATAAGAGATGCTGAGATTGATGCAATTTGATTTGGAGCAACATCAATATAATCTACATCCTTAGGTTCAACAACTGGATAGTCTGCTTCTTGTCTTGCGATTACTTTATCAGCTAATATCTTGCCGTCCTTTGATCTTTCAATATTAGCTTGGGTAATCAACTTACCCTCCTCTTCTTCAGCTGATAAATATTTGTATTCATCGATATCAATTTTACCATTTGTAACTTTTCTATAAGGCGTTTCAATAAAACCAAGGTTATTTACCTTAGCAAAGACACTTAAAGATGAAATTAAGCCAATATTTGGACCTTCAGGAGTCTCTATAGGACACAATCTACCATAATGGGTATAATGAACATCTCTAACTTCAAATCCTGCTCTTTCACGTGAAAGACCACCAGGCCCTAATGCAGAAAGCCTTCTCTTGTGGGTTAACTCTGCTAATGGATTAGTTTGATCCATAAATTGAGAAAGCTGATTGGTACCAAAAAACGTATTAATTACAGAAGATAAGGTTTTTGCATTAATCAAATCAATGGGTGTAAATACTTCGTTATCCCTTACATTCATTCTTTCACGAATAGTACGCGCCATTCTTGATAGACCAACTCCAAATTGACTAGAGAGTTGTTCACCAACAGTTCTAACCCTTCTGTTTGATAAATGATCAATGTCATCAATTTCTGATTTTGAATTAATTAGTTCTATTAAAAATTTAATAATTGTTATGATATCTTCCTTGGTCAAAACTAGGTTTTCCATATCGATGTTTAGACCAAGTTTCTTATTCATACGATATCTACCTACCTCACCAAGATTATATCTTTGGTCAGAGAAAAACAACTTATCAATAATTCCACGAGCAGTTTCTTCATCAGGTGGTTCAGCATTTCTCAACTGTCTGTATACATGCTCAACAGCTTCTTTTTCTGTGTTAGTTGGATCTTTTTGTAAGGTATTATGTATGATGGAGTATTCTGAGTTATCATCATCAACCTTATTGATAAGAATGGTTTTAGTGTTAGATTCTAATATCTTTTCAATATTATCTTTATCAATATTTGTATCTCTATCTAAAATAACTTCATTTCTTTCAATTGAAATAACTTCACCTGTATCTTCATCAACAAAATCTTCATACCAAGTATTCAATACTCTTGCTGCTAACTTTCTTCCTAAAATCTTTTTTAAACCAGCTTTAGACACTTTTACTTCTTCAGCTAATCCAAATATTTCCAAAATATCTTTATCTCTCTCATAACCAATTGTCCTTAAAAGTGTAGTAACTGGTAATTTCTTTTTTCTGTCAATGTAAGCATACATAACTCCATTAATATCAGATGAAAATTCAATCCAAGATCCTTTAAACGGAATAACTCTGGCAGAATAAAGTTTTGTACCGTTAGCATGGAATGATTGACCAAAAAACACACCTGGAGACCTGTGTAATTGTGAGACAACTACTCGTTCAGCACCGTTAATTATAAATGTTCCACTATTTGACATATATGGAATTACTCCTAAATATACATCTTGGACAATTGTTTCAAAATCTTCATGTTCAGGATCAGTGCAGTATAGCTTTAGTCTAGCTTTCAGCGGAACACTATATGTCAAACCCCTTTCGATACATTCATGTACTGAATATCTTGGTGGATCAACGAAGTAATCTATAAATTCAAGAACAAACTGATTTCTAGCATCAGAAATTGGAAAGTTCTCCAAAAAAGTTTTATATAAACCCTCATCACTTCTTTCATCAGATTTTGTTTCTAACTGAAAAAAATCTTTAAAAGACTTTACCTGAATATCCAAAAAATCTGGATAATTTGGAATATCAGAGGATGTTGCGAAATTTTTTCTATTGTTGTAACTCATTAATTATAAAGTTTAGTTAAAGAACATTAATATAATACCTAAAATAAGGTAATTGACAATTGCTTGAATTATTTTAATTCAACCTCTGCACCAGCCTCTTCTAGGGATTTTTTCATACCCTCGGCTTCGTCCTTGCCAATATCTTCTTTGATATTACTAGGTGCATTGTCTACAAGATCCTTAGCTTCTTTCAAACCAAGACCTGTAAGCTCCTTAACTAACTTTACGACTGCAAGCTTTGCTCCACCAGCCGCTTTTAAAACAACTGTAAACTCACTTTTTTCTTCTACTGCTTCAGCACCTCCTGCTCCACCACTAGGACCAGCAACTGCAACTGCTGCTGCTGCAGGTTCAATGCCGTATTCATCCTTAAGAATATCAGCTAGTTCATTAACTTCTTTAACAGTTAAGTTTACAAGTTTTTCTGCAAAATCTTTTAAATCTGCCATTTTTATTTAATTTAAATTATTCATCATCTTTTTCAGAAAGTGTCTTTATGACACCACTGAGTTTTGCTCCACTCGATTTGAGAGCGGAAATTAAATTCTTAGCAGGAGACTGAAGAAGTGTTATAACTTCACCAATTAACTCCTCCTTAGATTTAATATTTACCAAAGTATCTAGGACATCATCGCCGATGTAAATAGATTCTTCTATGAAAGCACCTTTCAACACGGGCTTTTCAAAATTCTTTCTAAATTTTTTAATAACTTTTGCCGGGGCGTTACCAGTTTCAGAGAACATTAATGCTGTATTCCCGGCTAATTGAGATTTTAAATCTCCAAAGTCTTTATCTACATCATCCATTGCTCTGGATAATAGGGTGTTTTTTACAACTGATAATTTAATATTAGATTTAAAACACTCTCTTCTAAGCTTTGATGTTGATACTGCATCAAGCCCTGAGCAATCAGTAATGTATATTGTAGATGTAGAGTCAAGTTGAGACTTGATAATATCAATAATGTTTTGTTTTTGATCCTTATTCATTGCTAAAAACTATTAGTATCAATTTTAATACCGGGACTCATTGTACTGGACATAAAAACACTTTTCATGTAAATTCCTTTTGATGAAGAGGGCTTAATCTTTATAATATTATCAAGAACCTCTTTTGCGTTTTGAAATATTTTATCAGAGTTAAAAGAAACTTTACCAATTGCAACATGAATTGTTCCATTTTTATCAACCTTAAAATCAATCTTACCAGCTTTGGTCTCCTCGACGGCTTTTCCAACATTCATTGTTACAGTACCGGTTTTCGGGTTAGGCATTAACCCTCTAGGACCTAAAATTTTACCAAGTGGACCAAGTTTACCCATAACACTAGGCATGGTTATTATAACATCCACATCAGTCCAACCATCTTTGATTTTATTTAGGAACTCGTCTAAACCAACAAAATCAGCTCCAGCTTTTTTCGCTTCATCCTCTTTGTCTGGTGTAACTAAAGCAAGAACCTTCACATCTTTTCCTGTACCATTGGGTAACGATACAATTCCACGCACATTTTGATCTGCCTTTTTTGGATCTACTCCCAGGTTAACAGCCAAATCAATGGATGGGTCAAACTTTAGTTTTGAAAAGCTTTTGATAACATCTGATGCTTCTTTTAAACTGTAAAGTTTTTCAGTATCAAATTTTGTTAATGATTCTTTTCTATTTTTTGTCAATTTTGCCATTAGAAATATAATTTTAAAATGGTGATTGTCCTTTAACATTAAGCCCCATAGATCTTGCTGTTCCTGCAACCATTTTCATAGCAGATTCTACAGTGAAGGCATTTAAATCCTGCATTTTGTCTTCAGCTATTTTTCTAATCTGATCCCATGTAACAGAAGCTACTTTAGCCCTATTTGGCTCAGATGAACCTTTTTTTACCTTAGCCGCTTCAAGTAGTTGAGCAGCTGCGGGAGGAGTTTTAATTACAAACTCAAATGATTTATCTACGAATACCGAAATAACTACTGGTACAACTTTACCAGGCTTATCTTGTGTTCTGGAATTGAATTGCTTACAAAATTCCATGATATTAACACCTGCAGCTCCTAAAGCAGGACCAACAGGGGGTGAAGGATTAGCTGCACCTCCTCTTATCTGCAATTTTAATACCTTTTGTACTTCTTTTGCCATTTTTCTAATTTAAACTCTAAATGTGGAAGCTATCAGAGTTAATTAACCGTAACAATTATACTTTTTCAACCTGCATGTATGATAACTCTAAAGGAGTTTTACGTCCAAATATTTTTACCATAACCTCTAACTTTCTTTTTTCTTCAATTACCTTTTCAATATTTCCGTTAAAACCATTGAAGGGTCCATCAATAACTTTGATGTTTTCACCAATAGTAAATGGGATAGGAATATTTTCACCTTCCATTGCCAACTCATCAACCTTTCCTAACATTCTACTTACTTCGGTTGTTCTTAAAGGAACTGGATCTCCGCCTTTAGTTTCTCCTAAAAAACCTAAAATATTGGGAAATGATCTGATTATGTGAGGTATCTCACCTGTCAAGTTAGCTTTTACCATTATGTATCCAGGAAAATAAACTTTTTCCTTACTAACTTTTTTACCATTTCTAATTTGAACCACTTTTTGAGTTGGAACAATAACTTCTTCAACATAATTCCCAAGATTAAGCCTTTTGACTTCATTATCAATGTAAGTTTTAATTTTATTTTCTTGACCACTTATAGCCCTTACAACATACCATTTTTTGTCCTTAACTTCACTCATTTTATAAAAAGTCAAAATAAATTTTAAAAACCTCCGATAAGACTGTATCAGCTAACCATATGATAAGAGAGAAAATTACTGAAAAAACAACAACAACAAGTGTCATTTTTTGTAATTCTTGCAATGGAGTCCATTTTACATGGTCTCTAAGTTCTTCGAATGAATCTCTAATATAGTTTACCAAACTTCCCATCATTTAATTTTGCACGGGTTGAGAGACTCGAACTCCCGACACCTGGTTTTGGAGACCAGTGCTCTACCAACTGAGCTAAACCCGTTCGAAGTCTTATCAAACCCATTTAATACCGAAATAAAAATCGGTGATTAAACGTACTATTCAATAATTTCTGTTACCTGACCTGCACCAACAGTCCTACCACCTTCTCTGATCGCAAATCTTAAACCAACGCTACATGCAATTGGTGATATAAGGTCAACAGTGATGGTAAGGTTGTCACCAGGCATAACCATCTCTACTCCGCTAGGAAGTTCAATGTTACCGGTAACATCGGTTGTTCTAACATAAAATTGAGGTCTATAATTATTATGGAATGGAGTATGTCTTCCTCCCTCTTCCTTTTTCAAAATATAAACTTCAGCTTTAAATTTCTTGTGTGGTTTAACAGATCCAGGTTTACATATAACCATTCCTCTACGGATATCAGTTTTTTCAATTCCTCTGAGTAGGATTCCAACATTATCACCAGCCTCACCTCTATCCAATATTTTTCTAAACATCTCAACACCAGTAACAGTAGATGCAAGTTTTTCAGCACCCATACCGATAATATCAACCGCATCACCTGTATTTGAAACACCTGTTTCAATTCTGCCAGTTGCAACAGTACCTCTACCAGTAATAGAGAAAACATCCTCAATAGGCATTAGAAAAGCTTTGTCAACATCTCTTTTGGGTAATTCAATCCAAGAATCAACTGATTCCATTAATTTTGAAACTGATTCAACCCACTTTGCTTCACCATTTAAAGCTCCCAATGCAGAACCAAGAATTACAGGTCCATTATCGCCGTCATATTCATAGAAGCTTAATAATTCTCTAACTTCCATTTCAACTAATTCTAATAATTCTTCATCATCTACTTGATCAGCTTTGTTTAGAAAAACAACAATTTTAGGAATACCAACTTGTCTTCCTAGAAGTATGTGTTCTCTGGTTTGGGGCATGGGTCCGTCAGTTGCAGCAACAACAAGTATTGCACCATCCATCTGAGCGGCACCAGTTACCATATTCTTTACATAATCTGCGTGACCTGGACAATCTACGTGAGCGTAGTGTCTAGTAGCAGTTTGATATTCAACGTGAGAGGTGTTAATTGTAATACCTCTTTCTTTTTCCTCAGGAGCATTATCAATCTGATCAAAACTTTTTGATTCAGAAAGTCCTTGATCTGCAAGTACTTTTGTGATAGCTGCTGTTAGAGTTGTTTTACCGTGATCTACGTGTCCAATTGTACCTATGTTTAAATGAGGTTTGGAACGATCGAAAGTTTCCTTAGCCATAATTTTAAGATTTTGTTTATAAACGCGCGCAAATATAATAATTTTATACTCAAAAAAAACAATTTATATTTTTTTTTAAAAAATTTCCTTTATATGAGAGAAATTTATGTAATTATTCACCGCTTTTTCTAACTATAAATAGACCAGAATTAATATCACTTATAATTATATTTTTGCTTTGAAAGTATGGATATACACTCCAAGCACCATTAAAAAAGGGACTATTTTGACCTTTATTTCCATCATGACCTCCAGGATCTCCCCATCTGTTATTTGGATTTACAATACCATGATCATGTGTATCATGAGGATAGGTGTCAAAATAACCAACTTCCCTAATTGATTTTTGACCAATGTTTAATATGTCTATAACCCTAAGACCAGAGGTGTAACTAGACATAAAAAATTTAGAGCCTTTTACATAGCCATTATGGTCGATTGCATCAGTATTTGAAATATAATCAAAATGTCTAATTGGTTCATCGAGGTTTTGCAAATCAATAATAATTGTTCTTGTCTTATTTATTAATGCGCCTGAATTATCAATTTCGTCTAATTCATCACCCATAAAGAGAAATCTGTGATCTTCAGTAAGCCAAGACTGGTGAGTATACTGATGATCATAAAAAAATGAACTTATTAAAAGAGGTGTTGTTTTATTAGTTATGTCAACAATAACAACTCTGTCCTCATTACTCCCAATATATAATTCTTTTCCCACATGGTCTTGATCGGGACCCTTGTAGATAACGACTTGAGCGTCATGTGTGTAACCAAATTCTGGATATTCAATCAATAAATTTGGAGATAATGGATTGGTTATGTCAACAGCATGAATTCCTCTTGGTGATCTTGATGTTCCTGTGCCAGCTGTATATGCAACACCTGTTTCTGTATTTATTGCAATGTTGTGTGAATGTCCATAACCCTCATACAGTAGATCAGTTTGAAATTCTTGAACATCAGTGACACCTCTCAATTTTGATAAATCAAAAATCTGCATTCCATGTCCAGCAGCTTCGCTTACAATAAAAGCATGATCCTTGTAAACTTTGATATCTCTCCATGTGCTAGAAAGAGTAGCTGTAGGTATTTTACCTAAGAAATTTGGATTAAAAGGGTCTGAAATATCAATTATACCTGTTCCATTATCAAGCCCCATAAGTGCGTATTCCTTGCCAGTCAGTGGGTCGGTCCATCCCCAGCAATCATTCCCAGATTCTGCATTCATTTGTTCTAATGAAACGTAACCTAATAAATCATACCCATTACATTCAAATTGAACATCTTCTCCATTTATTGTGTACGTGGAAAAACCGTTTGCACACTCACCAGCAACAGGTGGTTGATCTGATGATTCATATTTCTCGTAAGAGCAAGAAACTATAAAAAAAATTATGATTAAATATCTCATCACAAGTAAAATTGCAATAACTATGCTGAAATTACATTTTACTAAAAATCAAAAAAGTTATTAACTATTTCGATCGAAGAAATAGTGAAAATTATGATTGATAAGTCAATAAATCAATAAAAATTATACTTTTTTGAGGCATTAATATTGCTAAAAAAAAAATTGATAATTAATTAATATAGCTAGAACACCGATTTAATAAATTTATGAAATGAAAAAATTATTTACCCTTA